>JAGVZY010000008.1 GCA_018302225.1 Candidatus Woesearchaeota archaeon | reverse complement strand
GAAAGATTATACTTGTGATCCAAAAAGCGATAAAACTAACGCTATATCAAGAACAAAATATTTTACGGCAGAGCAGTTAAGTAATATTCGAAAATATCTTTATAATAATATTCTAAATTATTATAATAAAAATAAACCTTATAAAAAATTAGATCACAGAAAAGAAATCGAGAAAATATTAAATGGGAATTTGAGTAAATGTAAAAAACCTTTCTCCCAAAAATTAATTGCCTCTTTAAATAATTGGATGATTGATCTCAAGAAAATTAAAAATTTGCGAAAAGTAAAGAGAAAAATTTTAAATACCATTTATCACTTTAAGTTAAAGATTTAATCCTTTCAAATGCACTCAAAATATCTTGAATAGTTATAGCTTTCATACATTCCATATTTCTTTTACCTTTTCTAAAACATTTATGTTTCATACAAGAAGTACAAACTTCTTTATCTTTAAATATTGAAATTTGTTTTTCAGTATAAGGATGCCAAATTTTAGGGTTTCCAGCTCCAAATAATGAGATTACAGGTTTATCTAATGCTGCAGCAATATGCATAGTTCCTGTATCTACACTTATCACATAATCTGCACAGCTAGCCAAAGCAATGAGACCTTTCAAGTTTAATTTACCTGAAAAATTAATTACTTGCTTTTTTGTTATTTTATCTAATCTATTAAGAATATTATTTACTTTAGTATTATCTTTTTTACTTCCACTTATCGCAACTTTATAATTTAATCTAACTAATTCTTTAATCAGCTCTGAAAATCTTTCAGGAACCCATTCATGACTTTTATGTTGTGGAATGGGGTGAATAAGAACAACTTTATTAGGTCCTTTAGCTAAACTTGAATTTATTTTATTTTTTAATATTAAATCAACAAACAACTCAGTTTTTTTCTGAATTGCATTAATTCCCAAGTTTTTAATTACATCTAAATTATCTTCTACCTTGTGTTTCCATTTAAATGTTGGTTTAGTTTTATTATTTAAGAAAAAGCCTTTGCCTTCTGTAACCCCTTGCCTTGTGCATCCAATTCTAAATTTTACACCTGCATCTTTCAAAACTTTACTAAGTTTATAGCTTCCAGAATGAAATAATATTCCTAAATCATATTTCTCTTTTAATAATCTTTGAGAAAGTTCATCAGAATTATAATTAAGGGGATTTAATTCAATTATTTTATTTATGTTTGGATTATTCTCTAGAAGGCCCTTCATTCCTTCTGGAATAATTATATCTATTTTAGCAGAATTAAATTTTTCTTTTAAGGCTTTAATAGCAGGCGTTAAAACAACTATATCCCCAATATATTTAAATTCAACAATTATTATTTTATTTACCTCTTGAGGAATTTTTTTATTTTTAAATAAACTGATAATTTTAAATAAACCATGATCTACATACCAACTGAAAATCCTTAAATTATCCTCTAATTTGGCTCTAAACGGTTTCATTTTACTATTAAAAAAGCAGAATCTTTTAAACTTTTAGTTTTTATTAACTCTAATTTAGTCTTGAGAAAGAGGTTTAACTTTTCCTATAATACTTTTTATAGTATCTTTATAAACTATAAATCTTTCAACATTCTTGACATTTTTTATATTTTTTCTTAAATTTTCATTTCTCAATCTGATATATTGGGGCAATAATCTAATTGCTTTTATTTTCCCGGCTATTGGAGAAAAATTAAATTGCACTAAGTAATAAACTATAGAAATAATCTGCCTAATAATAAAGACAGGTAAGTTCTTAATTAAAATTGAAGTTGGATAGTTTCTTACAAAATTAAGTATTTTATTTTTATTTGAATGGTATAATGCCGTTTTTCCAGTTTTTTTAAAACTAGCATTTCCATGATGATAAACAATTGCTTTTGGAAGATATAAGGCTTTTTCACCAATCCATCTTAATCTAAAATCCAAATCAGTATCATCATAATATCCAAAATAATTTTCATCAAAATATTTTCCATGACTTCTAATTTTTTCGAGTACTTTTCTAGAATAAATAGAAGCACTCCCCATAGGGCCAAAAATCTCAAATTGCTCAGTATAATTATTTGCATCCTCAAAGATGCCTATATCCTTGGCAGTACCATCATTATATGGCATTATACCCACAGAATTTAATAAAGTCTTATTTATAAAAATAATTTTGGGAGCAAAGAAAGTATATTTTCTAGATATTTCTTTTGTTTGAACTGCCTTAAAAATTTCCATTAAACAATTCTTATCTAAAACAGTATCATTATTTAAGAAAAAAATATAATTTCCTTTAGTGTACTTAAGACCCTCATGATTACCACCAAGCAAACCTTTATTTGTCTTAAGTTTAACAACCCTTGCAAATGAATAATTCTTTTTTACAAAGTCAACAGAATCATCAGTACTATTATTATCTATAAATATCAACTCAAAATCTTTGAAAGTTTGCTCAGCTATAGAGTCTAGACAAGGTTTTAAATAAAACTTACCATTCCAATTAACCATAATAATGCTAATTTTTGGCATGATTACAAAAAAGAAACAAGCTTTTTAAACCTATCTATCTTTTTAGTTAATATGAATATTGCAATATACACAGAATGTCCAACTGAATTTTATTTTCGCAATCTTAGAGAGTTAGAAAAGTCTAAATTAATCAAGATTAAAATCTATGATTCTAGAATAGCAAGAACAGCTTATCATAATCCTTTTAGAGCTATAAAACATCTTTTTAACCCAATTAGACTACTCTTTCATAAAAAGATTATAATTAACTTTGCACCTTATAGCTGGGCTGTCTTTTATTTTCTAATACTTAAACTTCTAAAAAAAGATCTTATTTTCTTTACTTCTTGGCCTTATTGGGAAGAAAATGTTAAAGTACCAAGAGTTAGATTTCCTTTTGACAGAAAATTATGGAAAATATTCCTTAAAAATATTAAAATCGTAGTTTTAAATAATGAAACAAAACTTGCATTAGAGAAATTTGAAGACAACAAAAACATATTTATTATACCTCATGGTGTAGACACTCAATTATTCAAACCAATAAAAAAATCAAAATCTAAAAAAGTTAGGATATTGTTTGTTGGAAGATTAATCAAAGAAAAAGGAATAAACTTAGTATTAGAACTTGCAGAATATTTTAAAGAAAAAGCAGAATTTGTTATTATTGGAGATGGCCCCGAAAAAGAAAAAGTCAAAAATAATAAATTTATAAAATATTTAGGATCAATAAATAATGAATCCAAATTAGCTTTTCAAAATGGAATTTCAGATATTTCAATAAATACTTCATATAAAATTGATAAATGGGAAGAATGGTTTGGTTTAACTGTAATAGAAGCAATGTCCTCAGGTTTACCAGTAATTTCAAGTAATTGTATTGGTCCAAGACAAATTATATCTGATAATAAAGATGGATTTATTGTTGAGCAAAAAAATTTAAATGAATTCAAATCCAAGTTAAGTAAATTAATAGATAATCCAAATTTAAGAAAAAGTTTTAGTTTGGCTGCAAGAAAAAAAGCATTAAATTATGATATTAGCAAGCTTTCTAAAGAATGGTTAAAAGTTCTTAAATCCATTTAGATACCTTTATAAACCTTTATAGATGGTTTATTCTGTGCAAGATTATACACTTATTATTCCTACAAAGAATGAAGAATTAACTATTGGAGAAGTTCTTGATGAAACTTTAAAAGTAGTTCCAAAAGAGAAAATTCTAATAGTTGATGGTAATTCTAAAGATAAAACAAAAAGTATTATTCTTTCAAAAAATATTAAAATTGTAGAAGAAGAAGGTATCGGAAAGGGTTCTGCTTTAAGAAGTGCTTCTAAATTTGTTAAATCTAAATATCTTATTTTTATGGACGCAGATGGTTCTCATGATCCAAAAGATATTCCTAAAATGCTTTTGCTTTTAGAAAAAAGCAATGCAGACATGGTCGTAGGTTCAAGAATGTTGGGAGGTAGTGATGAGCTTCATGGAACTTTACTAAATTTTGCAAAAAATATAGGCAGTGGTTTAATTCAATTAGCAATAAATTATAGATTTAAAGTTAATCTAACCGATTCTGAGAATGGTTTCAGAGCAATCAAGACAGATGTTTTTAAAAATTTAGATTTAAAATCCACTGACTTTGATATAGAACAGGAAATGGTTTTAAAATGTTTAAAAAAAGATTATAAAATTTTAGAAATCCCAAGTCATGAATATGAAAGAAAAGCAGGAAATTCAAAATTAAGTTTATTTAGAATAGGTTATAAATTTATCTGGAGGTTAATAATAAATTTAATATGATTGCACCTTTATATTCTAATTTACCTTTTGTAAGTGTAATAATTCCAGTTTATAATGGGGAGAAAACAATTTTAGCTTGTTTAGAATCTGTATTCAGTAATAATTATCCCTGCTTTGAAGTAATCGTTTGCAATGATTGTTCAACAGATAGAACTTTAGAATTTTTAAATCTGATAAAAGATCCAAGATTAAAATTAATTAATTTTTCAATAAATTCAAAGACTATGGGTTCTGCTGCGAGAAATGCTGGAATAGTCTTAGCTAAAGGAGATATAATCCTTTTACTTGACTCAGATACAATAGTAAAATCAGATTGGATAAACCTTCATATAAATACCTATAAAAAGAATAATAAAATTCAAGTAGTTGGTGGAGGAGTTAAGGGCATTCATAAAACTATTTCAGGTCAAGCTGATGACTATTGCAGTTGGTGGACCTCTATACCTTATTCAAGAAGTAGATATATAAAAAAATTACATCTTCCTACAAACAATCTTTCATTAAGAAAAGAAGTATTTGAAAAATTAGGTTTATTTGATGAAACTTTAAAAGGCGGAGAAGATGCAGAGTTTTTTTCAAGAATAATTAAACAAAAGATACCTTGTTACTTCAATTCAAGAATAATAATTAAACATAAGGACCGAGATAGCTTAAAATCCTATTTAAAACACCAATATGTTTTTGGATTACATGCAGTTAATATGCGTAAAAGGAATAAAATGGACTATTCTTTCTTAATGCCACGTTCATATTTTTTAAGTTGGTTTTATATTTTACCTTTAGCAAAACTTTACACCTTATTTACAATTTTAAAATGGTTACCTTATAAACCCCAAATAGTTTTTTATATTCATTTAGTATTTTTAGGAAAATTAGCTCAAGCAATAGCAATTAAAGATAGCTTAAAAACTAAATTGGAGTCTAACCTATGTTAAAAATTTTGCTTTCAAAATCTTTATTTCCAAATAGAGACAAACCAGCACATTTAATTTTACATGTTACAAATAAATGTAATCTGCGTTGCAATACGTGTTTTGTTAATTTTGATATACCTATAGCTGATATCTCTTTAGAAGAAATAAAAAAAGTTTCAAAATCATTAGGAAAACTACTTTGGTTAGATCTTTCTGGAGGAGAACCTTTCTTAAGAAAAGACTTACCTGAAATTTGTAGTTCATTCAAATCTGAAGTTATTACAATACCCACAAATGGATTTGATTCAGAACTTATTTATGAGAAAACTAAAGAAATATTAGACACCACTAAAGCTGAACTTACAGTTTCAATATCACTAGATGGTTTTAAAGAGGTTCATGATTCAATTAGAGCAAAGGGAAGTTTTGACAAAGCAATAGCCACCTTAAAGAAACTTAGAACTATACCCCATTTAAAGGTAAAAGTTAATACGGTTTTGTGTGAAAAAAATTATCCCACTCTAATTCAGTTCATGAAATATATCAAAACCTTTAATCCTGACTTTCATTCAATAATCTTGTTAAGAGGAAATCCTAGAAATAAAACTTATAAATTACCTTCTTTAGAAAAATTAATTGGAATTAGAAAAGGTATTTTCTCGATGTGGGATAGTTATTCTTATGGTTTAAATCCAATTATTTCAAGAATATTAAAAAACTATCAAAAACAAATGTATAATACAAGTTTAAATATAATAAAAAAGAAAAGACAAATACCTTCTTGTCTGGCAGGCACACAACATTTAGTAATTTATGCTAATGGAGATGTTTCATTTTGTGAAATGCTGCCTTCAATGGGTAATCTTAAAAACAAACCTTTAAAAGCAATCTTAAATTCAGAGCCTGCAAAGAGATTAAGAAAACATATCGCTCAAAAAAAATGTTATTGTCATCATAATTGTAATATATTAGACAATTACTTTTTAAATTGGACAAAGTATCCAAAACTAATCTTAGGAGATTAAATACTATGAAAGCTTTACTAATAAACCCTCCTGCACCTGAAGGTGTAAGAATGGTAAGGGAAGGAAGATGTATGCAACGAGAAGGAGCTTGGGGTGCAACTTGGCCACCTATATCTCTAGCCTATATAGCTGCAGTACTAGAAAAAGAAAACTTTGAATGCAGACTTCATGATTGCATAGTTGAAAATATTAATCTAGAAAAGTTAAAAGATATCTCTAAAGAATTTGAACCGAATATAATTTTTATAAATACTGCTACACCTTCAATAGATTTTGATATTCAAGCTGCAGAATCTCTAAAGCAAGAAAATTCAAGTGTTAAAATTATTTTATTTGGAATTCATGTTACTGCTTTAGCAGAAGAGATTTTAAAAGTGCATCCTTTAATTGATTTCCTTATAATTGGAGAACCGGAAATTCCAGCTAAAGAAATTGCTTTGGCAATTAAAGAAAATAAAAATAATTATTCAGATATTTCTGGAATTGCATTTAAAGAAAATAATCAAATAATTCAAACTCAACAAAAACCCATACAAAATCTTGATGAACTACCCTATCCAGCATGGAATCTTATTAAAACCAATTTGTATATAACCCCCTTAGTTAATAGACCCTTTCTAATGATAGCAACAAATAGAGGTTGTCCACATAATTGTACTTATTGTGCAGATCATGTTTACTATGGAAAGAAACTTAGATATAGAGATCCTAAAAAAATTGCAGAAGAAATGATTTGGATTAAAAATACTTTCAAAGTTTACGATTTCTTATTTTGGTCAGAAGGTTTTACAATGAATAAAGACTATGCCAAAAAAGTTTGTAAGGCTATTATAGATACAAAAGAAAAATTTAGTTTTGTTTGTAATGGAAGAATTGGTGATGTTGATGAAGAACTTGCGAATCTATTAAAACAAGCAGGATGCTGGATGATTGGTTATGGAATAGAATCAGGTGTTCAGGAAATTTTAAATAATGTAAGAAAAAATATCACTCTTCAACAAACAATAGAAACAATAAAGATAACAAAAAAAGCAAAAATAAAAGTAACAGGACATTTTATCTTAGGACTTCCAGGAGATACTAAAGAAACAATCCAACAAACAATTAAGTTTGCAAAGAAATTAAAAATTGACTATGCTCAATTTTATTGTTCAGTCCCTTTTCCAGGTTCAGAATTATATCTTGATGCAAAGTCAAAAGGTTATATTACTAATTCAGATTGGAAATATTTTGAACAAAATTATTCCATCCTAGATTATCCAAATTTAAAACCTGATGAAGTTATGAAATTAAGAAAGAAAGCATACACTTCATTTTATTTTAGACCAAGTATTTTCCTTTCAAACGTATTTTCTCTAAGAAACTTTGGCCAACTTAAGAATCTTACAAAAGTAGGTGTTTCATTCTTAGATTGGGCTAAAAGACAAAGTATAAAACCTTAATTTCTTATTAAAAAACAAACAAAAAGTTATATAAACCCTTTAAATATAGTTCTCTTATGCCTGAAGAGAATATCAAAAATTCAAATTTTTTTCAAAATTATGAAAAATACCTTCTTTTATTACTTTTAGTACTGACTGTCGGAATAAGACTTTATTTCTTTTTTTCAGTTGGAAATCAGCCATTATGGTGGGATGAAGCAGAATATGTTGTTATGGCAAGAGACTTTGCCGGGTTTCAAACAGCATTGGACTGGAATCCCATAAGACCTTTAATACTGCCATTATTGATGACACCCTTTGTATATCTTGGTTTAGAAAGTTTAATGAGATTTTTTATTTTACTAATACCTTCAATATTATTAGTTTATTTTACCTATCTTTTAACTTATTCTTTTTTTAAAGATAAACGAAGAGCTTTTTTATCTGGATTGACAATTTCCTTTTCATGGATTATCTTATTTTATTCTTATAGATATTTAACAGAAATATTATCTACTTTATTTTTAGTAATATCTTTATATTTATTTTGGGAAGGATGTATTAATCAAGAGTTTAAATTTAAAATAAAATCAAAATACTCTCTATTTGCATTATTTTTCGTTTTAAGTATGTTAACTAAATTTACTTCAATATTATTTATTCTTTTATTTCCAATCGCTTTACTCTTAAAATATAAAATTAAATTTTTAAAAGAAAAGATTCTTTGGATTTCAGTAGGAATTTCAGCACTACCTTTAGTAATTTATATAATTTTCAACTTGATTAGATTTAAAGCCATCTTTCCAGCATTTGGATGGTATTTGATTAGTGAAGGAACATCAGCAATCCATCAATTTAATCAACCTGCTTATTATGTTTTCACACAATTATATTCAATTTCAGGTCTGTTAGGAATTATATTATTTTTACTGGGAATTTTAATATCTATAATTTTTATATTTTTAAGCATAGATCTATTATTAAAAAATAGCTCAGAGCAAAAAAATACAGATTCAATAGCTAATATTATTCTAATCCTTTGGATTATGCTTACAATAATCTTTTTTGTATGGCTTTACAAGTATTCTGAGGACAGATATCTTATTTGTTTGATTCCTGCATTAAGTATCTTAATTATAAATTTATTTTATAACCCTCTTACACATTTAATTACTAAAAACAAAAATATTATTTTTATAATTCCTTTAATCTTAATACTTTTACTTTCAATAACTCAAATTAATACGGCTAAAGATATAATCAATAACCGAAAAACCAGTTTCTTATCTATAAAAGAAGCAGGAGAGTTTATAGAGAAAAATACCCCTAAAACCTCTAATATTCTTATTACTTCTAATCAAATGGAACTTGCAGCTTATGTAGGCGAAAGAAAAATAGTAAAAGGCCAAGGAGAAAATTTAACAGAGTTCAATAGTCTAGTAAATGATTATAATATCACCCATTTAGTTTTATCATTTATTTACCCCCAAGATCCACCAAAACAATGGTTATTAGAAGATATACAAAACCAAATTTCTCAAGGTTCAAATAGATATCAAATTATTTTTAGAAGTTATTTAGATGCAAATAAAAAAGTACCTGGCTCGATTGTAATAAAATTAAATTAGAAATAGTCACTCCACTTTTTTTTTCCAAAAATCCAGTATCCAATTGCAGTACTTTTTTTAGACATTTTTTTCATAATTTCTTTGTCTGAAACTTTTCTTAATTTTTGTACTTCGTTATGCTTCTTTAAAATTAGTCTTGGATGTGTTAAAACCCACCAAAATGACTTCAAGATGCCTATAGACCTTGCAGGATTGCTAAACAAAAACCCACCAATAGCCATAAATTCTAAAATAATCTTTATGGGTATAATTCTAAACCAAGATTTAATTGAATAGTTTTTTAATAAAGTAATCATATGATTTCTGTGCAATAAATAAGCCATCTTAAAATTTATTTTTACTTTTCCACGTTGAGAACTAGCACCGCCATAGTGATAAACTATTGAAGTTGGAACATATTTTAGTTCATATCCTGCTAAGTTTAATCTCCAACAAAAATCAACTTCTTCACAATAAATAAAATAATATTCATCAAATAAGCCTATTTTTTCAATTATATCTCTCCGCGTAATCATTGAAACTCCTGCAGTCCAGAATATATTTATTATATCTCCATATTGGCCATTATCTTTTTCTACTTCATCAAAAACTCTTCCTCGACAAAAGCCATAGCCATAAATATCCATTAAACCACCTGCAGCACCGGTAAACTCAAATGAGCTATGATCTTTCATATCTAAAATTTTAGATTGACATGCACCAATTTTAGAATCAGAATTCATCATTTTAACTAATTCTTTTAACCAATCTTTATCAACTATAGTATCATTATTTAATAATACAATATATTTTCCTTTTGAATGCTTATATCCTTCATTGTTTCCCCCAACAAAGCCTAAATTTTCTTTTAATCTTACTATCTTAACTTTAGAATATTCTTTTTCAACTGCTTCAGAGAGTCCATCAGTACTACCATTATCTACTAAGATCGTTTCAAAATCTTTAAATGTCTGAGTTTCAAGAGATTTCAAACAATCTAAAACAAATTCTTTTTTATTCCAACTTACAATTATAATACTTACTTGTGAATCCATTTTCCAAGACTCCAATCATAAATTTTAACTATAAACTTTAAAGGTGAATAAACTAATCTCAACCTTAGAATTGATAAAAACATCTCAATAGAGGTTTTTAAAACCTTTAATTTAGATTCCCCTGGTTCACTCCATATAGTAGGAAATTCTTTAATTTTGAATTTATTTTTCTTTAATAAGTATAATAAATCAATATCAAAACTCCATTTAGTTATGCCTAATTGGGGAAGTATTTTTTTAATTGCTTCTTTTTTAAATATTTTAGCACCGCATTGTGTATCTGCAAAATTTAATCCGAATAAACCTCTAATAAATAAATTAAATACTCTACTCGCAAATCTCCTTGATAGGGGTTGTTTCTGTAATATTTTTGCGCCTTTACAATATCTAGAAGCAATAACTCCACTTAATTCTTTATTGCTTTCTAAATTTTCAAACAATTTATAAAATTCTTCAGGAGATGTTGCAGAATCTGCATCAACAAAACCAATATACTCTCCTCTTGCAATTTTAAAACCTTCCATAATTGCTCCACCCTTCCCAATACCTCTTTCAAAAACAAGCATATTAGTTTTTATATCTAAGAAAGGTTCAACAATTTTTTGAGTATTATCCTTACAGCCATTTAAAACTACAATAATTTTATAATCTAAGTTCTTTGAATCTAAAAAGAACTTATAACTTTCTAATGTTTTAAAAATTCTTTTCTCTTCATTATATGCTGGTATTATCAGGGATAATTTCATCTATTTCTCCATTTTCAGGCTTTTTAATTTCTAATTTTTTACTTATAAAAATAGTTTCAACAAATAAAATTACAAATAAAATAATCATCAAAAAATCCAATCCTTTGACTATTGATGCAATGTTTGATTTAAGTTTAAATATTATAAATATTTCCATAATTAAGCCAATTACTATTAAGGGAATAAAATTATATTTATGTCTAGATAAATTATAAAAACATAAAGTATAACTCATTGCAAAGAAAGTCATAGCTAAGCTGAATAACCACAATAAATTAGATACAGGTAAGTACTTTATACCATAAGTTAATGAAATAAATTGGTTATGTAAGAAATAAAAGAATGCGACCCCGCACATCCCAAACAAAAATACAATTAATAATGAACTAAATAGAACTTTTCTATGCTCTTTTTCTTTTGAATTTAAACTACCTATTTTACTTTCATATATCTCAGATATTTTAGGAAATAAAACATTACTTACAGATAAGCTTCCAAAAAATACAACTTTACCAAGCGTAGACAGAGCAGCATAAAAGCCTGCATTTTCAAGACTTAAAAAGTTTTTAATTAAAATCATATCAACTGTATACATTGCAGTAAGTACAGTTAAAGTAATAATAACTGGATAAGAATAGCCATATAAAATTTTAGTGTCAAACTTTTCTGGCTTAGTTTTTTTAATATCCTTTAAACTATAACTCGCAACAAAATAAGCAATAATATATGATGCTAAAAATGTAAATAGTGCTCCATCTAAACCAAATCCAAAAATTAAAAGTAAAACTCCAAATCCTATTTTGATCAATCCTTCTAATAAAAGATTACTTCCAAAAGGTAAGAATTTTTGTAATCCTTGTAATATGCCTCTGGGTATGGGTAATAATAATGCAGAAACTAAAAACAAACCAGTTATAAAAAAAGGAGAATACTCTTTAATTATATTAGATTCAGAAACATGAAAAAATTTAATTAGTAAAGGGCTTATTAATAAAAATGCAATAAACGCAAATAAACCCCATATTAACATCTTTCTTATTGCTCTTTTATACATATAACTTATTTTAGCATTATTTTTTTCAATATTAAACCTTGTAGTAAATTTAGAAATACTGAGCTGAATTGTATTTAACGGAACAGTCATGAAATACATAATATATAATAAAGCTCCAAATAGACCATAATCCTCGGGACCAAGTTTTCTTCCAGCAACTAAATGGAATACGGCATTCATTATATTCATAAAAAGCATAGAGAATCCAACAATTGTTTGATCTCTAAAATTTTTATTTTCTTTTCCAAAAAATTTTGTTTTTATCTTTTCGAACATTTCAATTCACTTTTTAAATTATCCAGATTAAGGATGAAAATATTAATTCCATTAAAATCATAAAATAAACAATTTGTTTTTCAGTAAATTTTCCAGTTCTTGCAAATATGTGAGGAATAGAGTAAATTTTTGCATAATCGCTTTTAATTTTTCCTTTTTCATAATGTCCAAAACTATGCGCTTTAAATTTACTTCTTAATTTTAAGAAGAATTCAATAAAGAAAGGAATAGAGACTATTAAAGCTGCTTTTTCCATATCTCCCAAAATAGCAATTGCCGCTAAACTTGCTCCAAGTAAATAAGTCAATGAATCTCCTGGTAAAATTTTTGCAGGATATTTATTATAAAAATAAAATATTAATAAAGGAATAAATATAGAAAGTGCAATTAATGCAGCAATAGATTTATCATTGATATAAGCATATAAACCTAACATGCCCATATAAATCAAACCCATTCCACTACCCAAACCATTGTATCCTTCCAACATATTAACCATATTAGAAGCACCTACAACTGCAATAGGTACAATAAGTAAAGAATATAAAATTCCAAAATTTATTTTAAATAAAGGTGTCCATATCAAATAATTACCTGCAGCAATAGCCATCAAAGGAACAGCCGCAGCAAGAGTTAAGATTGGTTTTTGCCATTGTTTTAATCCTTTAGAAGCGCCAATTTTTCTTTCTATAAGCAAATCATCTATGAAACCAATAAATGTGCTAATCAACATAAGCGTAGTTACAGCAAATAAGTAGGTTAGGGATCTTTCATCAATAGTTATACTTCCAGTTTTAGAAACAAAAGTTCTAAGAAATATAAATAAAAATATTGTTAAAATTGCACCTGACATAACAATAAGCCCACCTGAAATAGGTACTAAAGGTTTGTTTTCTTTATTCATATCTGGGACAACCAATTCTATTTTTTTAATGAATCTAATCCACCAAGGACTAATTAAAAGAACTAATATGCCCCCTATAATTGCACATATAAATGGTATTAGTAACATTAAACCTAAAAACGACCATACTATTTTTAAACCTTTTTGATTAAAGTAGGTTGGATTATAAAATGAAAGTCTTATTAACCACTTTGCCTACCGAAGGAGAGTTTGTTAATTGGACAACTCCAAAGCATTTTCAACCTACTGCAGTAAAGTATCTTCCTTTGGGAATTTTATCATTAGCCTCAAATCTTTCAAAAGAATATGATATTAAATTATTAGATCCACCAAGTGAAGGTTGGACAATAGAAGAAACCATAAATCAAATAGAAAAAGAAAATCCTGATGTTTTGGGTATTTCTGCAGTTACAAGAAGAGTTTATGCTTTAAATAAAATTTTAAAATCTACTTCTGCACCTTATAAAGCAGTTGGTGGCCCGCATGCAACAAATTATGCAAATCAAATTTTAGAAAATGGGGCTGATGCAGTTTTTGTAGGTTCTTTGGCAGATAAGGAATTTAATAAGTCTATTAAAGTCTCACAAAAAGGAATTATTAATTGTAATACTATTATAAATGAAATTAATTTTCCCAGAAGAGACTTTTTAGATATTGAAGCTTATTTTCCAAAAGAATTTGTTTTATTTAAATCAAAAAATAGATTACCTATGTTTAGTAGTGTAGGTTGTCCAAATAGATGTAATTTTTGTAATGTTCAAGAAAAAAAAGTTCAAAGAAAAGATCCAGAAAAAATAATTGAAGAAATGAAGTATCTAATATCCTTAGGTTCTGAAAGTGTACATTTCCTCGATGATAATTTCAACACCAATGAAAAATATTTAAACCAAGTTTTAGATGAAATGGAAAAAAATAACCTTAATGTAGAATGGAGTGGTAGAGGAGAAGCCAGAATGAGTGATTATATGACTCAAAGGCTAGCTTCACACAATTTCAAAAGAATTCATGTAGGTATAGAAGCTTTAGATGATAATATTTTAAAATTCTTTAGAAAACCAGTAAGAGTAAAACATATAGACAAGTTTTGCAATACGCTTGGAAAGTATAATATAGATATTTTAGGATATTTTATTATAGGTGCACCTGTTCAGCCTTTAGATTATACTAAACAGCTTCCACAAAAAATAAGAGATTTAGGTATAAAATTTCCTTATTTTAATATGCTTTTTCCAGAGCCCGATACAGAATACTATACTTCTTTGTTGAGAGACGGTTTTTATAAAAAAGATTATTGGTCTGAATATATGAAAAATCCAACACCTTATTTTGAAATTCCTTATCCTTATGGAGATAAAAAAAAGGAAGAAATAATTAATTCTGTAAATGAATTAATTAGTGAATTTAAGAAATAGTTTTAACTTTTTATTCTTACAGGTTTTTTATTATATTTCTTTCTTTCTTTGAATTTAATTGTCCAAATCATATCAAAAATACTTTTTAATATACCGCTTATATTTTTATAAGTGTAAAAATGAGAATGTCCTGTTCCTTTACCAGTTTGAGCAATTCCAACTTCCATAAAACTATGACCTGATTTGAGAAGTTTTACCAAAATTTCCACTTGATAAGCAAAACTATAGGTTTTAATATCTAATTTTTTTAATAGTTCAGTTTTATGCACTACAGGGCCAGTATAATAATTTAAGTCAAGGCCCATAATAATATTCATAAAATGTACAAATGCTTTTGAAAGAATAACTCTATTAAAGTGTCTTGTTTCATAAGGGTTTGTAAAATAAGGATTAATAATTTCAGCTTTATCAACATATTTTAATATTTCTCTAATTTCATTTTCAGGAATATCATCATCTCCTGGAATTAACATAAAATATTCTTTGCTTGCAACTTCAATACCTTTAATATAATTATAACCTAGACCTTTGTTAGTAGAGTTATGAAAAACTTTTATCTTATTATTTTGTTTAGCTAGTTGATCTGCAATTTCACCAGTTTTATCTTTACTACAATCATTAAAGATTAGAAGTTCATAATCTGAAATAATCCCCTTTAAGGATTTCTCAGTAGTATTTACTGTATTAGCAAGATTTTTTTCTTCATTATAACATGGAATTAATATCGAAATACTTTTCATATTTAATGAACCTTTTGTTGCATCTTATAAACTTTTCTTTAGTTCTTCTTTGATTTATAAACTCTTTACGTCCTTTATAAACCTTTAATAGCTCAGACTGGAAAATTTTAAAAACCCTAGGATTTATCAAAGCTCATGCAAAAAGAGAGTAAACAGAAGATTTTGATACTTAAAACAGGTTATTCAGAATTTTTAGATCAAGAAACAAATACAAGAAAAGTAAGTTTAGGAGATATATTAAGAACTACAGTTCTTTTACACCCGTTTAAAGATCAAACAGTTTATTGGGTTACAGACGAAGTAGGTATACCCCTCTTAAAAGGAAATCCTTACATAACTAAAATATTGCCTTATGATTTTACAACTGTTTTACAACTAGAAGCAGAAATTTTTGATACAGTTATTAATCTAGAAAAAATTCCTGGGATATGTGCTTTAGTAGATAAAATTGATGCTTGGCAAAAGCATGGATTTAGATTTGACAAATCTACAGGAAAATCAGAAGCTTATGAACGTGCTGCAGAAGTATTAGCAGTATGCTCAGATCAAACACTTAAAAAGGAAAATTCAAAATATGCTCAAGAGTTAATGTACGAAGTTATTGGAAAAAAATGGAACAATGAAAAATATATTTTAGGTTACAATCCTAAAAGTGAAGTCATAAATGATGTAGGATTAAATATCCTTGTTGGTGAAAAATGGCCAAATAAACAATGGAACTTAAATAAGTGGAATGAATTAGAAGATATGCTTACTAAAGAGGGATATAAAGTAACAAGACAAGATAAACAAAATAAAGAAGTTTTAAACAATTTATATTCTTATATGGATTGGATAAATTCATCAAAAGCTCTCGTAAGTAATGATAGTTTGGGTCTACATTTAGCTATTGCATTAAATAAACCTGCAATAGGTTTATTCGGACCAACACCTTCAAGTGAAATTTGTTTCTATGGTAAGGGTAAAGCAATAACTGCAAGAGATTATGATTGTATCCCTTGTTTTAAGTCTAAATGCACCTATACTCCACATATTACTTCTTGCATGGATTTCATTTCCCCAGAACAAGTTTTTGAAGAGACAAAAAAATTATTAAAATGTTAATTTATATCATTTATCTCGACACTACAATAACCTAAATTTTGCTTAGAATTTGTTTTTACTTTAACATCACAAGGATGACATTGCCCATATTGGTTACACTCTCTAAATTTATATTCTACATTGAAATTTTTATCTTTTATTTTTATAAGCTCATTTTCTTTAGCATACAAATCTCTATGACATTTGTAAACACTTCCATTTGGCCCAATTATTAATTCCTTAATTCTACAAAGACAATCTTTAGAACTTTCTTGAAATGCTGAATTTTTATACTTAGAAAAGTTTCCATACTCTTCATTTTTATAAATTCCAACAAATTCTTTCAATCTAAAATCTATTCCTTCATTCTTACAAACAAATTGAGCTTCATTTATTTTGCCTAATTGTTCAGGACTAGGATATAATACAGACCATATTCCCACACTAAATCCTGCATCTTGCAATCTCTTTGCATTTTTTACAAGTTTAAATATATCCATCTGACTAGGATGATAACTTGCACGTATAGAAGCGTAAGGAGAATCTCTTTTCAGTCTGTTCGGATCAACATTTTTTATAAACTTATCAAATCTTTTTTCATCCCAATACAAATTCGTTAAAATATCTATATTTAGTTCTTTTTTTAAATTATTTATAATATAAATAAAATCTTGGTGTAATGCAGGTTCCCCGCCACTTAAAGTAATAGGGATATCTTTTTTAGGTTCCAATTTATTTAATGCTTTAACCCATTCTTCACCGGAAATCTCTTCTCTTTTTCTACTAAAATCTCCATCAAACGCATTTAAACAAAATTCACAACTTAAATTACATCTTAAAGTTAGAAATGCAGCTATATAAGTATACTCTTCAGGTATTTTTATTAAACTCTCTTTCATATTACATCTCTCTCTATTTTTAAATTATTTCTAAAACTTTCTTTTTTACTAGCTCAGGTGTTATCTCATTTAAACAATTTTCATTAGTTACACACGTAGGTGAATCACAAGGCATACAACCCTTTGGAAAAGGTTTTATTAAAGTTAACCTATCATATGGATATTCTTTATTTTCTATTGGCCCTGAAAGAGTAATTACTTTTTTCCTCAATGCAGATGCTAAATGCAATCCCAAAGTTTCACAGCTTATGATTAATTTACACGAATTTAACCAATTTATATATTCATCAAAATTATTTAAACCTTGCTGCCATGAAACAGTAAACTCTTTTTCAAGTATTTTTGCAAGATTTTCCCAGTTTTCCATTGACCACTGCTTAGACGTCCATTCTTTCTGAACACCATAATTTAATCCTATGTCAAACTTTTCTTCAGCTTTTAATTTAGGCAGAGGATAGTCTTGTTTTTCCCACTTAAATCCCATCCCCTCTACTAATGTTTCTTGTAAAGATTTTTTAGTGGTCATTGAAACATAAGGTGTTCTAGAATTGATTATTGCATTTTCAGGTTTTAAATCCATCCCATCCCAAATATAACCTTTCCAAACACCTTTTATTTTTTCAAATAAACTTTGATTACAAACATAGTTATCAATATTATAAATTTTATTAAAATTAAAATCCTTTTTTATATTAGATAATTCATCTAAACTAGTAATTATCCTTTTTTCATCAATAAAATATTTTAATAATTGTTTAGAATCTTTATTAGTAAACCAAATAAATTCATCACCAATACAGTTAGTTAATACAGTACTTATTATTAAATCACCATAATTAGATTTTAGACTTCCATTTACTAATTTAGAATATGAACTTTTAATTATTAAATTTTCAGTCATTTTTTCCCTCAAAATAGTTTTTACCATCTATCCTTCTTAAAGTGTATAGCGAAGAACTTTCTTTATTCAAAGATCTCCAATTATCATAGGGTGCACTAATTAACTTACCTGTAATACCTTTAGATTCTTCAGAGGCTAAGAATACAGCTAAATCTGCGACTACTTGAGGAGAATTGCCATTACCTTGTTGAATCTCTTTTGCTTTTTTTAATTCATTTGAACCCGCTAAATTTCCTGCTTTTATAATTTCATCAACCATATTAGTATTTATGGCACCAGGTGCAATAACATTAATATCAATATTATATCTTCTTACTTCCTCAGCTAAAGTTTCACTAAATCTAATAATTGCTGTTTTCATGGCACCATATATAGAAAAATTAGGTCGAGGGTATAAAGAACCTCCACCAGAAAAATTAATTATTTTACCATTTTTGCTTTCAGTTAAATAAGGTAAAGCATATTTACAAAATAAAATTGTACCTGTAAAATTAGTTTGAATCCCATTTAGAATATCTTCAGTTTTTAAATCCTTAAATTCTCCAATAGGAAGTTGAGTTGCAGCAGCATTAACTAAAATATCAATTCCAGTATTTCTTTCAGAAACATATTCGATTACCTCTTTAATTTCTTTTTCTTTAGTAATATCCAAGGGAACACAATCAAGACGACCTGATTTGTAATGCTCTTTTAAATCTCTTAAAATTTTTTTTACTTTTTCTTCAGACCTATAAGTAATAATTACCTGGGCACCTTCTTCTAAAAAACTTTTAGCAATCTCGCTACCAATTCCACCACTTCCACCAGTTATAATTGCAACCTTATTTTCTAATTTCATTCCAATCTATTCTCCAAATCTTCATCAAACGGGCATTCCAAACTTTCTTTGCCCATAGCTAAATATCTGCATCCATCACACTCTAAGCAAAAATTATAATTTTCTCCTTTCATAAATTTGTTAATCATATGGGGATCAGCAATTAAACCTCTACCTATCGCAACTAAGTCGCAATCTTCATTTTGTAAGTGTTTTTCAGCTTGATTCAAATCCAAAATCTTTCCAACACTTATTACAGGCTTATTTATCATTTTTTTAATATCCTTAGAATATTCAAAGAATTTTCCTTCTTTTAATGCTAGATGTTTTATCTTGCTTGTTTCATAAATACCTGCAGTTACACTAAAATACTCAACACCTACTTTTTCTAATATAGGTAAAATTTCTTTATTTACTTTTTTATTTATACCATCAGGAATATAATCCTCTCCAGAAATTCTAACACCTATTAGAATATTGGAATTCTTTTTAATTTCAGAAATAATTTCAGTTATTAGTCTCATTCTATTTTCTAAATTTCCACCATAATTATCATTTCGTTTATTAGTGTGTTCAGAAAGAAATTCGTGTAAAAGATAACCATGTGCCAGATGTAATTCTACTGCCTGAAATCCTGCTTTATCAGCAAGCAATGCTGAATCAACAAAATGGTTAAGTATTTCTTTTATTTCTTCAACTGTTAATTCTCTTGAAGCATATCCTGTTCCAGTCATAGTTTTGTCCATTTTAGATGGTGATTTAGGTTCATAACCTGTAAATATAGGATTAGCTTGACCTCCAGCGTGTAATAATTGGATTGAAGCAAGACATTTATTTTGTTTTATCACATTAGATATTTTTTTTAACCCGTCTAAATGAGTTTGATTATATAATCCCAAGGTTCGTTTGGATCCTTTTCCATCAGGAGAAACCGTAGTACCTTCAACAACAATCATACCACAGCCACCTTCTGCTAAATTTTTGTAACAAGAATATACTCTATTTGTGATATTTCCATTTAAATCCCCCCAACTTCTTCCTATAGGAGGATAGACTATTTTATTCTTCAATTCATACTTCCCTAATTTAGTTGGTTGATTCCAAAGTTCATTTCCCATTAATTTTTCCACCGGTTGTATTTTCTTGAGTATAAACTAAAGACATCCAAGTTTTCAAATATAATTTACTTGTTGAAAGATTTTTATCCTCGCAGTCAGAAATAAACTTCTTTATATTATCATCTGTTCTTTTCATAAATGCAGGAAATTTATTTGTTATATCTTGAGTAATTAAGTCTAATTTCCTTTCTTGCATTCCAGCTCTAGCTAAATCAATAGAATTCATAAAAAATGAACTATAAGTTTCTTGAACTTCATTTAAGATTTTATCTAAACTCGCTTTAAAATCATAGAATGCTTTTTCATTTTGTTTAAGATGTTTATTCATCTTATTTTTAAATCTGCTTACTATATTCATAGAGTCATAAATTAAATTATGTGTTTTTATGGTTTCTGGACAGATTATTTTGAGATTATTAATTGCTTTTGCAACATCTTCAACTCTTGAATCTTCAAATTTATATTTTATTAATGGGGCTAATTCAGCAGTTTCAACAACCAAGTCTTTAGATTTAAGAAATTCATGATATTTTGTCCCGGGAAAAACAAGAATATTATTTGCTAAATTTAAATAATCCCATCCATAACCTATTTTTTTTAAGAAATCTAATTTCTTAGGAAGGTCATCTAATTCCAAAATGGGTGTAAACATAATATATCCCGGGATAACAAAGAATTTATCCTCTTTTCTCAGTCTTTGCATACTATTTACACTTTCTTCTATAGTTGCTATTTTTTTATAAGATTTTAATTCTTTTTCTAAACAAGATTCCGGTCCAAGCCCAATAATATCAACACCTGATTCTTTTAAATTATCTAAATATAAATCATCCAACTTTTTAACAGTTTCAGCTCTTAAATGCACTTTAAATGAAGCCTGAATATTTCTTTCTTTTATTTCATCAAAAAATTGACTCATTCTTCTAATTCCTGCACTTCCAGAACCTTCAAATGAACTATCTATAACATTAAAAAATACAACACCATAGTTTTGATACAATAATTCAATTTCATCAACAAATTTATCTATATCTCTCATCAACAAAGGAATCTTTCTACCTCCCGGTGTAATATTTGCACTAGATTCAGTACAATAATAACATCCAGATACACAACCTCTACTTGACTGGATTCTTGGAGAGCTTAAATTAATTCCCTCAGAAGAAATAGTTGTTTCAAGAAAGTCTCTTGATTGAAAAGGTAAATATTTAAAATCAACAGGTTTAATTGAATTTTTTGAAATCTGAATTTTTCCTTCTTTTCTATACAAGCAAGATGCAAGATTTTCAAAATTATCTTTTTTATTATTTAATTTATCACACAAATCAATAAATGATTTTTCAGCTTCACCAACTAAAACATAGTCTATTGAAGAATGCTTCTCCATCATTTTAATTCCAAATTCTTTTGCAGTTGGATTGCATAAAAGCATTTCATGTTGATGTTGATCTGAATTAAAAAAACAGATTTTTGAATTAGGATTATCTTTTTTTATTTTATCTGACATTTCAGTCATTTTAGACAAAGAAGCAACCATCGGATAAAAGGCTATTAAGTCATATCCTTTGAATTTTTCAGAAGTATATTCATTAATATCTTGAATAGAAATTTCTGCTTCGCCTTTATTCATTCTAACTAATGAAGCCATATTTCCTAGGGGATTAGGATAATAGTCTTTGGAAAAATCGCCCTTCTTAGTAGGAAATAAGAATAAACATTTAAAATCATCCAAACCTTTATCCAACTTATAAGGGTTTCCAGGAAGATTTACAAAATCCTTCCAAAATATATTATTTTGGTTATAATCTTTTAGATTTTTCATTTTAAACAAAATTAATATGCATTGGCTTTTTTTCAGGATTTATAGGATTTAATCTAGTTTTTTCTTTTTTCAAACCCCATAAATATTCATTTAATTTATGTTGTAGACATAAATGTCCACAATCGCTTCTTGCATCAAAATTTTCAGAACCTATATACTTCATAACTTCCCAATATTTATCACTATTCCAAATTTCTTTAAATGATTTTTCAGCAATATTTCCAATATGAAATTTTTTATATTTTTCATTAAAAAGCATCCCACATGGTGCAACTAAACCTGAGCCTGAAATCTGAACCATAAATGGAGGGCCATAACATTGGATATACTCTCTTTTACCTTGACTCAATATTTTGGACCACTTTGCTTTAACTAAATAATCTTTTGTAGAATAAGTTTCAGCTTCTTTTAATAAATCCACTAGATTATCATATTTTGAATAGTCTACACCCAAACTATTATCTTCATCATCGCTACAATGTTTTATTACCAAATAGTCTACATTAAGATCTCTACCCAATTTGGTTAAAGGAATTATCTGGTCTTTAAAAGAAGGCATTAAAACCATTTGAAGTCCAATAGTTACTTCCAAATCATTAGCTTTTTTAATTTTCACGCTCTCTTTAATTATTTCTTTAATTCTCTCAAAATCTTTTTCTTTACAACCCATAATCTCAGCATATCTTTTTGATTCTCCTGCAGAAATATTAAATCTTAAGTAAGTTAATGCAGAAAGCATTTCTTTAAGTTTATCTTCTTTTAGCAATACACCATTAGTTCCAACAGCGATATCTATATTCCTGCTTTTAATATCTTGAATAAAATTATAAAAATGAGGGGAACAAGTACTCTCACCATCACTTATAAGACTTATGCCTCTAACACCTAGCTCTTCTACATCTCCAGCAAATCTTGAAAGAACTTTATTGTTTAGTACATAGCCTTGATTGTCTTGCAATTGGCCATAACAATAAACACATTTATAATTACATCCTTGTGTTAAAGCCATATCTATAGTAATTGGAGCGATTCTTTTCCCATCCAACCATTCTTTAACTCTATCTTGATGATACATTAATTTATGCCCATCTAATACAATTTCATTTTTATCCTCTTTATTTTCAGATGTCATTTTAATAAATCCTATTTTTATAAATCCAAGTCATATAAATTTTTTCTTTCTATAAACATTGTTGGTTGATCGGTCTTCAATACTTTAGCATACTCTTCTATGATTTGTTTACTATTTTTTAATTCAATGACTGGAAATGAAATTACGCTCTTTAACATCTCTGTAAAATCTTGAGTGTGTTGTAATCCTGGATCAATAGGTTTATTTGAACCAACAACAGCTCTTATTATAACAGGGGTTTGATATTGGCCATGAGATAATTTTTCAATTTTATCAATATGATTTATTATGCTATCCAATGCAACTAAAACAAAATCATGTCTTTCAAAAAATACAATGGGCCTATAACCTTGTAAAGACATACCCATTGCCATGCTAGTCATCAAATTTTCAGCAAGTGGAGTTTCTAAACATCTTGATTGAGGTATACCTGCCAAAGTTCCATAAGCTCTAGAACCATAATTTATATTATAGCCTACAAACATCACTCTATCATCTTTAATTAATTCTTCCATTGATTGTTTAATTGCATCCTTATATTTCATTTTAAAAACTAACTCCTGGTTTTTCTTTAGACCCCATATCAATATATTTATTAAAATTAACCCATTTATTTGTTCCAACATGAGGATAAGTAGGTACATAAGAATATTTAATTACACAACTTGGCCAGTTCATCTCAGATTTACCATATCTTAATAATTTAGGGGTTTCAACAGATCTATCATTGTCTTCTATGACAAATGTGCAAGGTAAATTATGTCCATCTACATATCTTACAGCTTCATAAAAATGTCCTTCATCTTCAGCCCCATCACCAATAAAGCACCAAACTCTGGTTTCAAGATTCTTTTGTTTTATTGCCCAAGCAACACCAGCAGCAATAGCAGGTATACCTGCAACAATTGCAGAGGTTAAAAAATTTATTTCTTTATCAAAAACATGCATACTATCTCCTTTTATTATCATTTCTTTTAATTTTTCAGGAGATCCACCAGACAATAAATAATGATAATGACTTCGATGAGTTGAAAATTTATAATCTTCTCTCTTGATATTTTTAAAAATTTCAATTAATTGATCTTCATTTCCCCCTGAAAAATGTACTGGATAAGCTATTTTTGCATCTTCCCATAATCCAACGATTTCATTTTCGAATTTTATTAAATCTTCTTTATTCATTTTTCACCCTATATAAAATTAATATGTTCTACTTTTTTATTTTTTAAATTGTCAAGATATTGATTAATATAATTTAGTCTACATCCCTTTCTACAATTTGTAGTACCTTCTTTGTATAACCTTTCTAGAACTTTTTTTCTTTGCTCACTTTTCCAAATATCACTAAACTTATTTTTATTAATATTTCCGTAATAATACTCTTCTTTTCCATAAAATATATTGCAAGGTATAACATTACCTAACGCATCAATTAGCGCAAAAAAGTTAAGCCCATAACATTCATTATACTCTATTTTATCTACATTAACTTCTTTAGCAGAAATTGATCTATATACTATTGGAAATTTACCTTTAGAGTATTTAGCTGAGATTGCTTTAAGTCTTAAATTATATTGGGTTATATCAAATTTCTTCTGATTAAGACTATTTGGATGTTGAGAATATGGTTTTAAAATTAAATAATTAATATCAAAATCTTTTATTTTCAAAATTAAATCTTCAACTTCATGAATATTTTCAGGAAGCAAGAGCATTTGTGCCCCCACTACAACTTCAAGATTATTATCTTTTTTATATTGACTGGCAAACTTCAGATTTTCAAGAGTTTTATCAAAGTCCTGCTCTTTACATCCATGAACTTTGGAATATGTTTCTTTACTTCCGGCGTCAATACTAAACTTTATCCAGGACAAATATTTTAAAGTCTCTTCAGTTTTTGTCCTATCAAATAAAACACCATTTGTAGTTATTGAGATATCTATTGCAGAATTTTTTGCCTGTTTAATTGCTTCAGGCAATTGTTTATGCATCAAAGGTTCCCCTTCACCAGCAAACATAATTGCTTTAACTCCAAAATTACCCATATCCTCTAAATTTGTTAAAAATACTTTTTTATCTAAAAACTTTGGTTTAACTTCTAAATAATCTAATGCGCAGAAATTACATTTATGATTACAGATATTTGTAGGTCCTATTTCTAGATAAATTGGTGCAAAAATCTGACCATTTATCCACCTAGAGACCTCGTTAGGATGATACATTAATTTGTGGCTTTCTATCTGAATATCTTTTTTAGCTATCATTACCCCTCCATAATGCTTCTTACTTTAATTTCTATTAACTTTAAATACCTTATGAATAATTAAAAGGTATTTTTATTAACTTAAAACGCTTAAGAAACCGATTAACCAAAGCTTTAAAAATCTAATATCTCTCCTTAAATAAATGAACTTTGACTTATTTAAAAGAACAGAATTCAAATTATTTTTAACTATTTGGCTAATTTATATTTTCTTTATAAACAGTTATGGTGGAGATTACATGACTGATTCTACTCTATCCTCAACACTATCTTTAGTAGATAAAGGGACTTTCATAGTTGATGATTATGTTAAAGAAGGATGCAAACAAACTACAGGCTGCGATTATTCTTATTATAATAGCCACTTTTATTCAGGTTATGCACCTGGAATGACTTTATTAGCTGTCCCACTTTACATAATTTCTAAACCTTTATTTTATCTAATCCCTCACAATTTTTTAGGTTATCCTGACAATCAAATGAAATTGATTTTTTTAAATTTTTTAGCCACAATTTTCATTTCTAGTTTACTTTCGGCATTAATGACTATTATGGTTTACGATATTACCCAATATTTTACAAAAAATAAATATCACAGACTAATATCTTCTTTAGTTCTTTCATTTGGAACTTTACTCTTTATATATTCTACAGAATATTATGACGGAACAGTTTCTACGTTTTTTATATTCCTTTCATTTTATTTGTTATTCAAAATAAAAAATAATCAAGAGAAAATAATTAGTTCAAAATTATTATTTTTAGCCGGACTATGTGCTGGATTTTCTGTATTTTTAAAATATCATCAAATAATCCCTGTTTTATTTTTGAGTATTTATTTGCTTACCTTTTTAAGAAATAAAAAAATTTTATATTTTTTAGCAGGTTTAATCGTTCCAGGTATATTGCTCTTAGGTTATCATCAATTAATTTATGGCAATCCATTAGATACGCCTTATAAACATAGAATGAATGATTTTGCACTCAATACAGTATCCACAGGGTTTTACCAAATTGTAGGTCCAGAATTTAAATCTATATATGGTTTAAGTTTTAGTCCAGAAAAAGGATTATTCCTTTATATGCCCATCTTATTACTTTCTTTAATTGGTTTATTTTATATGTTCAAAGAAAGAAATTATACAAAAGAAGCTATTTTAATATTAATCTTCTTTTTCGGATTATTTTTATTTAACTCCTCTTTAGTTGATGGTTCTTGGCAAGGAAATTGTAGTTTTGGACCAAGATATTTAATACCTTTTCTACCATTTCTAGCATTACCCTTAGTTTTTGCATTTAATAAAATAAAACCCTTACTTTTTATTTTTATATCTATTTTATCAATCTTTATTAATTTACTTGGTACAATGTATGGAAAGACCTTACTTTGGACAGGTGGTTGTGAAAACAAATTAGCTCTCTTCCTTTATTTAAAAATGATTCCTTCAAGAGGTTTATCTAATTACACTTTAAATTTAATCAAAGAAAAAGCTTTTGATATACCTATTTATTTAATAAATTTAATAACCTTACTTTCACTTATATTTTTGGGCCTTTTGCTATACTATATTTGGAAGAATTCAGAATTTTCAAAAAATTTAAAAACAAAGGAGCAAAAATAGAATTCGAAAATGATAACTTTCCTGATTCCCTGTTATAATGAAGAGCAAGTTATAGAAAGAACTCTAACTTCTTTATCGTCTAAAATTGCCACTTTGGGAGAATCAGAAATTTTAGTAATAGACGATTGCAGTACAGATAAAACCCAAGAAATTCTAAACTCTTTAAAAATCAAAATCAAAAATTTACGCATAGTAAGACATGAAAAAAATCAAAATCTTGGTGGAGCATTAAAAACTGGATTCAGAGAAGCCAAAGGAGAAATTATAGTTGCAATGGACGCAGATTTAACACATCCAATAGACTTAATCCCTTTAATGATAGAACCTCTTAAGAATGGCTTTGATGTTGCATTTGCATCAAGATATGCTGTGGGTGGTGGAATGAAAAATGTTCCAGCTTGGAGAGTTGCTTTAAGTTACTGTGCAAACAGATTCTTTGGAATAATATTTATAACTCGATTGGGAGACTTAACAAGCGGATTTAGAGCCTATAGAAAAGGGGTAGTTAACAAGATAAATTTACATGAAAAAGGTTTTGCTGCCCAATTAGAATTAACTGTAAAACTTATTAAATCAAAAGCAAAGATAATTGAAATTCCTTATACTTTAGTTAATAGAGAAATTGGACAATCAAAATTTAATTTATTTTCGGCAATATGGAAATATGCCTATGTAATTTTAAAATTATTTATTTATAGATGGTTTTAACTTAATAAGTAAGAATCCTGTTCCATAGCCTATTAAATGTTTTAATGGAAATAATTTATCTAAAATTATTAATTTTTTTCTTATTCCAATTTTTAACATCTCTTTTTCATCTGTTGCAAAAGGTATTATAATTTGTATACCCACCTTTTTTAAAATTTTAACATTATTTGGAAGATCTTTTTTCAAATCAAAATAACTTAAATTGTCTTCAAATCCATATTTCCACTTTTTTAATAAAGTAAAAACACTTTTATAAATTCTATACCATAAGCAAAATTTATTGGGGATAATTACTAAAACTAATCCATTTGGTTTAGTAACTCTAATCATTTCATGAATTATCTTTTTCCTATCAGAAGGATTAAAATGTTCTACTAAACCCGAACTATAGGTAAAATCAAAAATATTGTCATTAAACTCAATAGCTCTCGCATCGCAGTTTATAGTCTTTATACCTTTTTCTTTACAAACCTTTAAAGATTCATTAGAAATATCAAGACCATAACATTCAAATTTTTTAAAAACCTCTAAACCCCCACCGCTGCCACATCCAACTTCCAAAACTTTGCTATTTGAATTTAGATTATTATCTCTAATCTTTGCTAAATATTCATAAAATCTTAATTGATAATCTGTAATGTACTTTTTCTTTTTCCATACATTATCCCACAGTTCTTTATTTTTTAGTTGCATAAATTATCATATCATCAAAAAAAGTAACCTTAAAGTTCAACTTTCCTAGATGCAATATATTTGTTATACCCTTGACTAGTTTATAAATAATTCCATATCTTCTCAACCATTCAATGGAATTCCCAAAATTAATATATCTAGTATGGATTTTTATTTTCAAAATCTTAAACCCTTTCTGTTCTAATAAATATTTGATACTTTTTTTATTAAAATAGAATAAATGCATAGGAATAAAACACCACCATTTTTTACCCATTATTTTAGCAAATAAACTTCCAATATTAGGGGTGCTTATAACCAAGTTTCCATTATTATTTAATATTTCATAACAATTAGAAATAATCTCTTTGGGATTATTAACATGCTCTATAAAATCAAACATAGTTATTAAACCATAACTTTTACCTTTGTTATGCTCACAAAAGCTTATAAAATCAGTACAATAAACATTAAAACCCTTAGAATTAGCTTCACTACAATCTGCTTTAGAAAGTTCAATTCCATCAGCTTGATAACCTTTTTTCTTTGCTATATCAAGAAAATATCCTGGCCCACATCCAACATCTAAAATATTTCCCTCTATATTATCAAAATTTTTGAGTATATTATTAAAATCTTTATTAAAAGTTAATTTTCTTGCATATTCAGATTTTTTATATAATTCATCATTCTGAGATTCGTAAATTTTTTTATCAAAGTCTTTTAAAAAATTAGTAAATCGCACATAGCAACTATTACAAATATATAATTCAGAAATATTTCCAGATTTAGCATAACCTACTTCCAATCTTTCAGTATTTTCATCTTTATATTCTAATTTTATATTCTTAGAATTACAAATTGGACATTTAAGATTATCTAAACTCATTTTTCACCTAATTAGATATTATAAACACAAATGTCTTTTTCATGACTTAATTTATTAAATTCACATTTATCAATTTTTAGACACTCGTCTTTATAACCTATCAATTTAGTTGCTTTAAGTTCCTTTAGAACTTCTTTAAAATTATCGCATTCATTATTATTATAATAAATTCCGACTAATTGTAATTTATCTCTATACTCTGTTGGAACACTCTCTTCACCCCACCCATAGGGGGTGTAAAGGTTATTATGAACTGCAGAGTATGAATAATAGGCTTTGCTATAGCTGCTAAATCCAACCAACCAAATACTTTCTTTTTCATTAATTTTTTCAAAAGTGCTTATTAAATCTTTGTTTTCTTGAGTATACTTAGGAAAGAAAGATGTAAAATTTATAGAGAGTATAATACCCATAATTATCGCAATTGCGGTTATTATTTTAATTAAATTTAATAATTTTAATTTTTGTACTAACACACTCTCTTCAAGTCTAATAAATAAATTTAATAATAAAATGGCCGTTAATATCATAAAAAAATTGTTATACGTGTCTATTATAGGTCTATTTATCCAAGGCAGATAAGCTGCGATTCTGAAAACTATTAAAATACCTAAAATTAAAGAAGGTAAATAAAAATAAAACTCTTTTTTTCTTATATGTTCAATCTTATAATAAAATACAAAAATTCCAACAAATATTAAAGGTAATAAAAATGAAGTAAATATGTCAAAAAAGGTTCCTCCATATGAACTTAGCATAGTTCTTTGCAAACCATAAAATGAACTTACAAATGTTTTTTGCATCCCAAAAATAAAAGGTATCCACCAAAATGAAGTTAATACTAATGATACTAAAAACGAAATAAAGAACGAAATTCTTTCTTTTAGCCCTTTTCTACTTAACCAAAATCCTAAAACCAAGAATAAACTAGCTATAAATACCGATATATGGGCTAAAAGCAGTAATCCTTCAAGTATAGAGAATATAATATAAAATTTGGCAGTTAATTCCTTTTCTTTGTTACTTATAAACAAATTTAAGATAAACAAGAGAATTACAAAACCCATTAATTCTGCATATTTTCCAATTCTCAAAAAATATCCGATTGCAATAGGATTAGCAAATATAAATAAAAATAAAATTATTGAATAAACTTTTGCTTGTGAATCTTTAACAAAATTTTTAATTATTTTATAACAAGCAAAAAAACCTGCAATATAAAATGAAATCATCGCTAAGAATATAGCTACTTGTGGACTTCCAACAATTCTAGAGATTATACTTCCATAAACTGCAGATAAAGGATGATAATATTTTAGAACAGGAAAACCATTAAACCAATTAGGAACAATAGCACTAAAACCATATTTAACTAAAAAGTGTATTTTTGCAATGTGCGCACTATAATCGTTTGCAAAATCTAAAGGAAAAATCCACATAACTTGAGATTGGTTAATTAATCTAATTAACAAATATAAACCTAACAAAATTATACTAAAATAAAATAATTTTTCTATAATCTTTTCAGTTCTCATTTTAGTTTATACAAATCTTCCTTCGAGACTCTCAACATTTGGATCAGGTAGTTCATCCTTATAAAATATTGGATTTTCTTGTAAATCTGAAGGGTAATTTATTTTATATATCTTCATTGGACCAACTATTCTTCCAAATGGATAAAATGCTAAAGGAACACCCTGTTTATCGTTATATACCTCTTCAAAATAAGCATTCTTTTCATTTAAAAGATATAATCTTGTAAATAATCCTTCTTTTACTTTTTCAGAAACATACATTAGAGTTTTCAAATTGTCTGCAGATTTATAATCTGAATTTATTGCAGGAATAAAAACAAGACAGCCTTTTAAACCTTCTTTCTCAAATTTCATTTCTTTTTCATTGAAATAAACACATTCAACAGGAATTTCAGCTCTTTTTCCTTCTTGATTTACAATTATAGCAATAGGTTGCATAATTATCATACTTGAATTTTCATCTTTCATTAAAGGTACAGAAACTGCAGCAATTCCAGATTTTCCTCGGGGGAAATATTCTCCATTATAAATTAAATCTTCATCAAGTATTGTTCCGCCGGTATAAATATTAACAACACCTTCTTTTTTCTCAATAGTTTGTTGATCATCTCTTGCAAACATATTTATCCAAGAATATCTGTCCCAATTTTTATCTGCACCAATTGAAGAAAATGCAGGATATTTTCCTATTTCATCAGAAACCATTAATAAATAAGAAACATTATGTGCTTTTAAGAATTGTAATGCTTCAGTATCATTCACTCCAGTTAAGACATACCTTCCCATAAAATGATTTAATGAACCTCTAGCATTACCTCCATCAGTAACAGTTGCTCTTTCTCCACCACCTTGAACAAAATAACCATAATCCCACCAATGTGCAAATACAGCTTCTTTAGGGGTATTATCTCTAACCCATTCCATTCCCAATTGCCATTGTCTATTATATCCCGGACCCAAAGATTTTGCTTGAGCTAAAGTTTGTTGAGAAAATTTAATTGCAATCCCTTTATATCCAAAAACTGCAACTGGATTTAAAATTAAAATAAATATTAAAATTAAAATACTCCACTTAAGCCAAGATTCTTTTGTTTTTATAGCTAATTCAAATATATAAACTAAGATATAACTTAAAAATATTGCAAACACGGGAATAACCATTAACAATAATCTAATTGCACTTCTTGATGCAATCAATGTAACTATAGACCATATAAACAATAAAACAACTAAATTATTAATATTTAAAATAGATTCTTTATATTTTTCTCTATTTGAAAACAATCCTAATATAAATGGTAAAACTAGTAATAAACAGCCAATTAATAAAATAAACTCTGAAATCGCAGATTCCCCATTTAAGTATTTAGCACCTTCAGAATATCTACTAAACAAGATTATTAATATTCCAATTAGAATCATTCCAGAAATTAAAATTCTTTTTTCATCTTTTAGTTTATGTAAATTCTTATAAACTAAAAATGCAATTCCAAAAATAGACGCCAATAATACTATCCAACCCACATTCGAAATCCATTCAACTAAATGAGGATGATGTGCTTCAGCAACAGTAACTGCCCATCTTCCAGTTTCGATAGGGTTAATCAACATCTGAGAAACTTCGAGATATTTATTATAAATAAATTTGTACCCCCATAGAGGCAGAGTTATTAAAATAACAACTATAAATGAAATTAAAGCTGCAAGTAAAGATTCAGGAATTTTAATCAAATTTTGAATCTTTTCATTAAATTTGTTAAAATGTTTATTTTTTAAAACTAAGATATAAATTAATGAATATACTAAAGCAAAAGTATTTACTAAACTTTGAAATCCACCAATTATACCAGAAATATCTTGCCTTCCAGTAACAAGCATTAAAATCATGAAACTAATATACCACACACAATATCAATACTTAAAAGTAAAAAACTAACTCCGCCCCAAATCAAACCCATAATTGCAGTTGCAATTCCTGCGCCTAAAGCAAATCCTAAGGATTTTAAGAATTTCTTTTCTTGGATACTATAAGCATACAAACACAAAGCTAAAAACAAAAACACTAAAGCCATAGCTTCTTTATCAGAAACACCAGTCATTGTTCTAAATAAATATCCGGGCATTACTGTAACAAAGAATGTTGAAATCATAGCAACTTTCCAACCTAAAATTTTTCTTACAAACAAAAAGAAAAATATCATACTTAAAACAAATGCAAACGCAGGATAAGTAACATCAACTAATTCAACAGTTATACTTGGAATAAACACATGTAAAAATTTATATGAATATGCAATCATATAGCTCAATAATGAGAACTCAATCATATTATTATATCCCCAAGGATAATACCTCATATTATCAATATCCATTAAAGAACCATGATCTGCAATATACTTAGTATATCTCATAAATGCAAAAGCATCAGGATCAGCAGGAATATACTTTCCAGTTGTACTATCAACTAACAAATCTAAATTTCTCGTTCTGATATATAATCCAAAAATTAAAATCAAACCTAAAATAAAAATAATTAATAACTTCTTATTATCCTTAAAAAAATAGCCAATATTATTTAATCTCTCCTTTACAATAGCCTCTTCTTTTGAGCTTTCTTCCATCTTCAAAACCTTTATTTACTTTGGTTTAAAAACCTTTCTTTAATGTTTATAAATCTAGAATAACACAGGGGTTACAAACACTTCTGTTAATGCCGCTATTATTAATACAACTACTGCAAGTACAAATAACAATAAAGCATCTGAAATTACTTTAGAAAATGTAGCACTTCCAAATTCATGCCTAGAAATTGCAACAGAAACTATTCCTCCTGCTAAACCACCTATAAAATACCCACCAATTTCAGGAATACCATGCAAAGCATATCTCATTAAACCAAATGAAGCGATATGGAAATATCCCCCAACTTTTACTAAGCCTATTGCACTCGCATAAGTGCCTAGATTATTATTTATAAATGTTCCAATTGCAGCACTTATTACAGAAGCATTCCAAGTTAAAATAAAAATTGCCCCTGCACCATAAATTAAAGAAAATATTATACAAAAAAATAAAACATTAAGATTATTTATTAAAATACGTGTAAATGAATCCATTGCACTATAATTTCCGGTTGCAAAATAATTCCCGCTAACTCTTGAATTTATTCCTTGAATAGTATCTAATTGAATACTAAAAAATCTTTCCGAAGATCCAGGAGAAATTATAAAAGATACTACAAATATTAAAGAAAATGCAACAACAAAACCTAAAAACATATATATCAAAAATCTTATTGCCTTGAAATGCTCCCTAATCAAAATTTTTTCACTTCTAATAAAACTATCTTTCTTTTCTTCCAATTTTAAAGTATAGAAAAATAAGGGTAAAACTGCAATTACTGTTAGAAATACCATAACTAAACTGATATGCTGTTTAAATATCCACCATGCTAAAAAAAATCCTAAAATTGCATAAAAAAACCCTAAAACAAAAGTTTCAAAGGGTTTACCCTCTGCTTTACTTGGGCTAATAATAGATTCTAAAACCATATAATCTTATTTATAAACTCTCTTTATATATTTTGCTAACCCCTCAAGCGTACATTCAAATAATATTTACTAACCACAATCTTTTTATACTAGAGTTATGACTATTAATACTAAATCTACTATGGCAGCAATTTCAGCAACAAAAAGAATATCTACAGGGATAAAAGGATTTGACAAACTTATTTCTGGAGGATTTAAACCAAACTCAATTAATTTAGTTGCAGGTGGTCCTGGTTCTGGAAAAACAATATTTTCAATTCAATTCTTAATGAAAGGAATAGAGTCTGGAGAAAAAGTTCTTTATATTACTTTTGAAGAAAAAAGAAAAAAATTATTTGAGGATATGCAAGATTTCGGTTGGGATTTATCTAAAGCAGAAAAAGAAGGAAAATTTACAATTTTAGAATATACACCTGAAAAAGTTAAAAAGATGCTTGCAGAAGGTGGTGGTGTTCTTGAAAGTATGATTGAAAAATCAAAAGTAAAAAGAATCGTTATAGATTCAATTACTTCATTTGCATTATTATATAGAGATGAACTTACAAAAAAAGAAGCAGCACTTGCTTTATTTGAAATGATTAACAAGTGGGGCTGTACGGCCGTTTTAACAGCTCAAGAAGAGGCTATAGAATCAGATACAGTTTCTGCAGCTTTAGAGTTTGAAGTTGATTCAATTATTATTATTTATCATTCAAAAATTGATGGTGAAAGAATTAGAGGTATAGAAATATTAAAAATGCGTGGAACAAAACATCCATCAAAAACATTTAGATTTGAAATTTTAGATAAAAAAGGAATGTGTGTTTATTCTGATAAAATTATTGAATTAAATAAATAAAAATTTGATTTAAATAATTTCTTACTTAATCTTCTTTTGTAAATTCTTCAATAGGAATATCCAAAGTTTTTCCTCTACTCTTTAAATATTCTCTTGCTAAAATATAGAATATAATTCCTATCGATTTTTTACCTTTATTATTACATGGAATTAATAAATCAATATTATTTGAAGTATTATTAGTATCACATAAAGCTAAAACTGCAGTTCCAGTTCTTGAAGCATCATCAACAACATTTTTATCTGGCCATGGATCGCAAACAATTACTAATTTCATTTCTGTGAAATTCTTTAATTCAGGATTAGTCATAATTCCTGGTGGATATCTTCCTAAGTATGCTTTGATTCCAGTTACTTTTGCAAATAATCCCAAAGCATTCCAACCATTCTCTCTTCTACAAACTAATAGAATTTCATTAGGTTCATATCTAGAAATAAACTTAGAAGCTATTTCTATTCTCTTATCTATCTCTTTTATATTTAAAACAGCCAAACCATCAGGTCTAACTTTATAGATAAAAGGAGCCATATATTTAGTTCTAAACTTGGTTCCAATGTGCAATCCGGCTTTTAAATACTCGTCCAGAGGCACCATTAATTGTTCTTCTTCAGTCATTTTATAGCTTGTTTAAGAGATTTAGACTTGATTTATAAAACTTTCTATGGCCTTTTAAGTTCTAGCTTTTTTATTTACTTATATTTACATATTAATAATATTTTTCATAAATATTCGCATAAGTCACTAATTGACAGAAAAGACCATTTTTAACCTCATAGTCACTAATTGACAGAAAGATTTAAATATTACTCTGTTGTCATATATTGACATGGATGAACAAAAGAGACTTATCATCTCAGCTTTAGCAGAATTTCTAGAATCTGCGCAAGAAGATGAATCTAAAAAAAGAATTAAATCAGCAATAACTATGTATTTCAAAACTTTGGTTGAAGGATGTGATTTTTTAATATATTCTCAACTTTTAAAAATGCCTTCTAATCACTCAGATAGGTTTGTAATCTTAGAAAAGTTTTTTCCAGAAATTTATAGTGAGTTAAGTCCTTTATTTAAAATCTATAGAAAAACTTATTCTCAAAAAGTTGAGCATGAAGATTTAATTAAGGTAAAAAATGGAACAATCAATCTTATTAAAAAGACAGAAATTGATAAATATCTGCAAGAGCTATCTAAAGAAAAAAGAAATTGATGATATCTTTTTATTTGGTTCTTTTGTAAAGGGAAAAGAAATAGTTAAGGATATAGATATTTGTTTTGTATTTAATATCTTTGAAGACAAAATTATAACTGAGGCTTATTCGCAGTTTGAAAAAGAAAATATCCCTGCACATATAACAAAAACTAAATTTTCTTATCTTCTTGAAGATCCTTTACTTTGGAACTCTTTAATTCATGAAGGATTTAGCATAAAAAAGAATAAATCTATCTCAGATATTTTATCTATAAAACCTTACTTCTTATTCCAATATGAACTCAAAAACTTAGATAAAACTAAAAAAGAATCTTTCTCTCATTCACTTTATGGAACAGGTGGAAGAAAAAGTTTTCTAGTTGAAGTTAAAGGAGAAAAGGCTGGAAAGAATAGTATACTTATCCCTCTAGCAACTTCAGAAGAACTAAGATCTTTTTTTGAAACATGGAAAATAATCTATAAAGTAAAAAGAATTTATCTTTAAAAATAAAAAAAGAAATAAAAGGCTTATACAGCCCTTTTGATAGAATCTAACATTTTCTTGCCTTCTGCACCTTTAATTGTATTTCCTATACCAATACCCAGAGCAAGTGCAACACCTAAACCTACACTAGCTACAGCAATCAAATAAGTATATTCTAATACAGCAATATTAATTCCAATCTGATTCAATGCAATTATTACTGCCATTATTATAATAGCCCATTTAAAAATTCCTGCTGAAAGACCTGCGCCTTTCACTTTTGTATTTTCTACAATTTTTATTTCGATATAGTGTGCAAAAATTAATGCAAATAATATTACTACTATTGCAACAATTAAATTAGGCAGCCACAAAACAAATCTGTTTAAAACATCTGATAGTGAACCTAAATCTACAAGTGCAACTGCAGCTTGTAAAAAGATTATAAACACCCACCATTTTAATATTTCACCTATGATCGATCCAAAATGTGTGTGTCCTATTTGTTTTATTAAATTTGCCTTACTAGCATGTTTGTCTATTCCTATTTTTTCAAGAATAAGAGTCAACAAATGTCCTAATGCAAGTCCAAGAATATAACCAATAATCAATAAAATTATTGCTGCTAATAATCCAGGAATTAATTGCACTATTCTGTACCAAAGAACTTCAAGCGGATTGGCTAATGTTATCAATGTACTTGTTGCCAATTCAGTCACCTCCTTTTTGAAAATAATTTAATTTATAACTATTTACTCGATTTATAAAGTTTTCTTAAAAAATTCAAAAATATTTTTCACTTGAAAATAGAAACAAAATCATTTTCAGAATTAATTTAATTTTTTTAAGAATCTTCAATTCTAATTAATTCATTTATTTTTGTAATTCTTTCTCCACCAACAACCCCACATTTAATTATTGGAATACCAAATCCAACAGCTAAATGTGACAATAAATTATCTGTAACTTCTCCACTTCTATGTGAAAGTACAGGGATAATTTTATTTTGTTTCGCAATGTCAATCACTTCTTTTGTTTTTATTAAACTTCCAATTTGATTAGGTTTTACTATAACTGCGTTTATACAATTAATTGCTTTCTTTAGTCTTTCAGGATTTGTTGCAACTAAATCATCTCCACAGATTAATACTTTTTCATCTTTCATTTCTTCTTTTAGAATTTTATAATTCTCAAAATCATCCTCATGTAAAGGATCTTCAATATAAATCAAACCATAATTTATTATTATATTTTTTATAAATCTCATCTGTTGTTCTGGAGAAAATATTTTTTTCTGAAATAAATTTGAATATTTTTTGTATTCATATTTTCTACCATTCCACAATTCCGAAGAAGCTAAATCTATTCCAATTCCAATTTCTGTCTTGAGTTCTTTGCTTACATTATCAGCAGTTTTTTTGAAAATTTCTAATAAATGTAAATCTGGTAAAGTAGACGTCCAAGCACCTTCATAAGTCATAGAGCCTGTAAAGTTTTTATCTCTCTTTTTTAGCTCTATTGCAAGTTGATTATGTAATTCTATGTTTATATGTGCAGAATCATAAAATTTTTGTGCTTTGGGTAAAGCTAAAAATTCTTGTATATCTGGACCAATACCAACTATATGTTTCCCACCACCAACACAATTTCCAAGAGGAAAAGGCATCTTCTGATTATCTCCACCTAAAAATTTCCATAGTTTACCTTTAGAAGCAAGATTTAAAATTGCTAGTTCAGTTGCAATTATAACATTTCCGCCAATTCTTTCAAGTTTTTTTGTATTATCAACATTTTTTAGGGCCATCTCAATTCTATCTAAATCTTCAAAAGTTTCAACAGTTCTACTCATCAAAGTTTTACTCATTTCTTTGTTTGCAATTTCAACTGTAGAATTAATTCCTTCTTTTGAATAAGCCATGACCTCATGTTTTCCAACACTGGAACCAGAAGGAGCAGAAGCTCTTCCAACTAAATTAGAATCATCTGTAATTTCAACTTCAACTGCTTCTTGTCCTATTGAATTAAATATTTTATATGCTCTAAATTTTCTAATTTTCATACTATTATTATATAATCTCGGGCATTTTTAAAGCTTCTTATTTCTTTAAATACTTCTAAATTAGTTTAGTAGACTTTTAAAATTAAGATTGCTACAAAAAACATAATCAGAATCAAAATTAAAGACACAATATATCCTTCCATACTTTTTGGAAAACCAATATTAAATGTTTCTGAAGGTTTAATTTTAGAACCCCAGGAAATATGAAACCACAAATCTTTTTTCTTACCTATTATTTTGTTTACTAATGCAATTAAAGTAAATGCTATTACTATTAATAATAACATCTTAAGTAATAATATCATAATTAAAATTTAATTTTCTCATTTAAATATATTTGTATTTATCCAAGCCTTAAAAAAATAAAGCTTTATATACTTAAAAGTATAAATTTTATTATGTCAAAAAAACTATTTATATTTGGTGTAATTCTAATTATTTTTAGTTCTTGCTTAGTTACTGCAGATGTGATACCCTCAGGACAAAAAGGCATTAGTTATTGTTTTAGAATAGAAAATTTAGATGCATATCCTGAATATACTTTTTTGATATATTCAACTGGAACAAGTAAAGGACATGAAATAATCTCTCAAAACTCATGCATTTATTTTTATAAATTATCCCTGCCTTCAATTTATGCAATTAAGACTTCAGAATTTGAAAAGCTCAATCTTAATTCAACAGAAGATGAATCAAAATTCTTTTCTTCAAATAATATAAACTTATTAAAATCAGATATAGCCTTAACTTATAACTCCTTAACAGACGAAGATAATCCTTTAAATGCTATGGAAGATATTTTTACAGTAAGTTCTATTGACAACAAATTTGAAATAAAAAAATCAAAAATAGTATATATCTATGAAGATAAAACCCAAGAGATATTACCATATACTTCTCAATCTGAAAGGCCTAAACCCACCAGAGTAGCAGATAATTATTTACTTAGTATTATTCTATCTGCTGTTGCTTTATTAATTATTATTGGGATAATAATTTTTAAATCTAAAAAGAACAAAAAATGAACCCAACCTTTTTTATTTTATTTTTTTTACTTACTATTTTAATAGAATTTGTAGTTTATCTTTTTTTTATAAAAAATACAAACTTAAAATTATTTTTTTATTCTTTAATCATAAATTGTTTTACTTGGCCTTTAGCAAATTATGTTTATCCCATCTGGATAAATAATCTTATTTTAGTAGAATTAATAGTATTTATTATTGAAATATTCTTAATTAAACTTCTTTTAGATTTAGATTATAAACAATCTATTAAAATTTCATTTATAGCAAATTTAGTTACAACTTTATTGGGTTTTATTTATTCTATTTTAATCTAAATTTTAAATAATTTCTTCTTTTATCTCTTTTTTCTCAGAATTATCACAAAAATCATCCAATCTTTTGTTGTTTTTTACTGTTTGAAAACTCACTTTAGGATTGAATGTTATCATACATTTTTTAAGTCTTATTTCCTTTATAAATACATTCGCTCTAGGAATTATAAATCCAAACTTATATATTGCAGAACCAAAATTGTTGATGGAAAAATCATCAATTTGATTAATTAAAGAGTGACTAACTTATTCATTGTAATAATATCTATTTTTCTTCTTTTGTTCTTGATCTAGTTGAGAATCTGGTTTGTTTATTCTTGGCCTATTGGTAAGCTTATCTTTTCTATAAGTAATATCTAGCATTTTTAAGATTCTATTCATACCTTCAGGCTTTTCACAAGGTCCATAAACATGACCTTCTTTTCCAGGCATACCTTCAAATACTAACAAAGAATCAGCAATATAATCTATAAATTGAACATCATGATCTACAACTATAGTGCATACCTCTTTTTTAAGTGTAAACTCTTTTATTACTTCAGCAACATTTAGTCTATCCTCAACATCAATAAAAGCAGAAGGTTCATCTAAAGCAATTATTTCAGCAGCTGTAGATAGGGTTGCAGCAATGTAAACTTTTTGCAATTCTCCACCCGACAATTCAGACAAATCATGATCTAACAAATGTTTAATATTAAGTTTAATTAATATATTTTGTTTATACCATCCAGATTCAAAATTTTCTTTTGCAATTTCTTTTAGATATTCTTTTACATTGCCTTTAATTTGTTTTAAATACTGGGGTTTGTAAGAGATTGTTTTTTTCTCAATTATTCCCTTGTCAGCTTTTTCTAAACCTGAAATAATTTTTAAGAAAGTAGTTTTACCTAAACCATTTGAACCCATAATTGCATTTACTTTTCCTTTGTACATTGCACCACCACTAATTTTCATTTTAAATCCAGTAAACTTCTTTTCAATGTCGGGATATTTGTATCCTACTTCAGGTTTTGCACCAATATTAAACACTGGTTTTTGAAATATAATTTTATAGTTTCTAAATCTAACATTATCTTCAGGTAAGAATCCATCTAAATACTCATTTATTCCTCTTCTAACTGCTTTAGACTGTGAAATAACACCATAGCTTCCTTGCTCACCATAAATTATCTGAATCTCATCAGAGATATAATCTAAAGTTGCTAAGTCATGCTCAACGACAATAACAGATTTATTTTCTTTTAATTCAACAAATAATCTTGCAATTTTAATTCGGGCAGTAATATCTAAAAATGAAGAAGGTTCATCAAAATAATAAACATCTGCATCTTTTGCAGCTGTTGCAATTATTGCAACTTTTTGTAACTCTCCACCAGATAAATTATCTAAATCTCTTTCAAGTAGATTTTCAATTTCAAGTTCTTTTATTAATTTATTTACAATTTTTCTTTCATCAACTTTATTTAATAATTCTCCAACTTTACCTTTGTAACTTTTAGGGATTAATTCCACTCTTTGCGGTTTGTAAGAAATTTTTATTTGTTGAGAATATAATTTTTTAAAATATTCACCCAAATAATTATTAGAATATCTTTTGATAATCTCTTCTTTATCTGGTTTTTTATTATACTTTCCAAAGTTAGGAATAATCTCTCCTGCTAAAATACTCAATGCAGTAGTTTTACCAATACCATTTCTTCCAATTATTCCAATAACCATATTTTTCTTTGGAATAGGTAACTCAAACAATTCAAATTGATTCTTTCCATATCTATGTACTGGATCTTGTTTCAATTTTTCAGGCAAATTAATTATAGAAATCGCTTCAAAAGGGCACTTTTGTTGGCATATACCACAGCCATTACATAGTTCTTCTTCTATTAGAATTTTGTTATCCGAAGATTTCTTTATACATTCTTCACCCGTTCTATTTACAGGACACAGTCTCATACATAGATAATTACCGCAGATATGGGGGTTACAACGCTTTTTTTCAACAATTGCTATTCTTGTCATTTTTCAATTTTTAGTGCTTTTTTATATTAAAATTTGGAAAGATTTAAATATATGTCCCTTCTAAATCCCGCCTAAGCCCACAAAACCATGCAAAATATAAAAATACATGGGATAAAGGACAGTTATTCTATAGCCTTTAAAGGCAGAAATGTTTTCAATCAAATATCAGATTTATTCAATACTAATTCGGAGGTAATTAAAATGGCTTGGAACGAAGAATCAGAAGATAAAAATGATAAAGATGACTTTGAAGATGAACCAGACTCAGATTGGGATGATACAGAAAAGGATGATGATGAAAAGGATGATAACGAAGACTTTGAGGCAGATACAGATAGCGACTGGTAATTAACTCCAACTTTTTTCTTTTTATATTTTTATTAAAAACAAAGTTTATTAAATTAACAAGTTATACAATTTCCAGATGAAATGTGAAATTTGTAAAGAAAAAATAGAAGATAATTTTCTTGGAAAGATATTTGGAACTTTTATAAACAAAAAGCCCGTTTGTTCTCGTTGTCAAAAGACTTTAAAGATAGAAGAAATAAAAGAAAAAATAAAATAATCAAATTATAATTATTTTTAAATCTCCCATAGTTTTAATTTATACTCCCCCAGAAAATAATTCTATTTGTTCTGGAAAGCCAATTAAAACATAATCCTCTATCTTTTTAACTAACAGATCCACTAATCCAGATTTATAAAGTGCAGGAGAAGTGTTCACAGGAGATAAATCGCTTAAAGATAAAACTTCTTTATTATACTTTGGTTCTCTAAACAGATATTGATTTATTTTTTTAGTTACATCCTCTAAAATTATTCTTCCAGCAGTTTTATTTTCAGTTGCCCCAATTAAACCATCTTGTAAAACAAAAAATAAAGTATTTTTAAAGTAAGTTCCACACCTAATACTTTTTCTTAAGCTTTTTTCCAATTCTTTGTCTTTCAACTTTGGATTAAAATTAACTGCAATTAAATCATCAAGAAATTGCTCTCCAGGATAAGCTCCAGTTTTGGTCCCTAAACTCATTACAACCTTTTTATGTCCATCAAATAAAGCCAATTCATTATAGGACATATATTCTATTCGAGTTCTATGTAAATCAGAATCATTAGCTATTTCAGAATCTTCAGCTGGATCTAATTTTATGATTTCAGGTTTATATCTTTCCTGAAGTTTAATATATACTTTTTTCAATAATTCGGATCCTGTTAAGATTTTCATTTTTCCACCTTATATTTTTTAATTATTTCATCTGGAATATCATGTAAGGATATTTTTTCAAGTATTTTTTCTAATTCATTTGTAGAACCTTGAAAATTAGTTAATTTTTTCACCGCTTGTTTAGCTTCATTATAATCGCCTTCATCAATTTTACCATTTTCAACAAGATCGGATACTTCTTGCGCAAATAGTATTAATTTTGGTAAAGATATTGTTTTGAGTTTTTCATATCTGTGATACCTAATTGATTCATGTAAAGAACCTATTCCATTAAACTGTATCCCGCATACATTTCCACCATCAATTTCATAGTAACCTGTCATTTTCTCCCCCATTAAATAAATGACCTTCCCATACAGTAAGACGTAGATGATTCATCCTTAATAAATGGTTTAGCCAAGTTAACATTTTTGTATTTTGGATCTTCAGAAACATTCTTGCCTAAAATAGGAAGTAACTTTAAATCTTCACGATTATTAACTTCAAATTCTGCAACTAAAAGTATTCTATCTTGATACAAATCAAATTCAATAGAATAATTATTTTTAAAAGGATGTTCCATTCTAATTTTGTCTATTCTTTTATCTTTTGTTTTTGGCCAATATTCACAGAATAATTTAGCTTCAAGATTTTTATTCTTTTCAGGTCTACTTATTCCTCCAGAACCCTTAAGAGTTAAAATATATTCAGAATTATCATATTTTTCATAAGCTTGCCATGATTCTGAATCATCTTTCTCAACAACATCTTCAATTAGTTTTTCTTGAATAGGATCATGAAAAAGAGTTTTTTTTCTTAGCCTAATCTCTTTAATTTCAGAATTAGTTTTAATTCCACAAATTTCAGCAAGTTTCATTCCCTCATCCAAAGAAAGATATCCTTGTGTAATTTGGTAGCTTTTATCAGATAAATATATACTCGAAATAAAAGCATCTAATGCTCTAAATCGCATAGGTAAATAAGTCAAATTTAAAGGTTTAAGACTTGTAGCCGAAGGACCTAGTTTTAAACAAGTTTCTAGTGTTAAACCGATTTCATTTAAGGAGGGATAAAATAAAGTATAAAATTCAGGAGTTGCATAAATCTTTATTTCATTGTTCTCTTTTGAACCTTCTAAAATAAGTTGTTTTGATTCAATTTCATTTCCCATTAAAATCACCCTAAATTATTACATTGTTTCAATTAACAAAAGCGTTCTTTTAAATTTTTTAAAACTAAGTTTTAATTTTGAAAAGTTATATAAAACTAAGGGAGTTTGATATATTATGCCTTTAAAAGAACAAGACACAAAGAAGATTATAGAATTTGTTAAAAAAGAGCCTAGAACAGTCCAAGAAATCTCTAAATTTCTTAAGAGAAGTTGGGTCACCACAAATACTTATTTAGAACAGATTAAAAACCAAACTGGCTTAATTGAAATAAAAACTTTCAGAAAAGGCTCTCAAGCTGCTTTAAAATTAGTCTATTACAACCCTATTGAGAATTCATTATTAGATGAATTAAAAGATCATATTTATGCAAAAATAAAAAGTGGAAGATCCAAATCTGATTTTGATTTTATGGACTTATTTCAACATGTTGATGAAAAGAGTAAAAAAGTTTATACAGAAGAATTTGATACCTCTATTTATTCTGAGAAAAATCTAAAATCTCTCTTTGAAAATGCAGAATCTCAAATTTATTGTTTTTCAGGAAATCTTTCATTTATTAATGTTTTAGAGGATGATAAACGCGCTCTAGAATTTATTGAAAGTTTAATTAAAGATAAAAAAATAAAATTTAAAATTTTAACAAGAGTAAATCTAGCTTCAATTTCAAATTTTGAAAAGATTTCAAACTTAATTGTAAAATATCCAGAAAGTTTAGAAATAAAACATTGTTACCAACCATTAAGAGGTTTTATTATAGATAATAAAATTGCACGTTTCAAAAATCTTGAGGAAACAAAAACTTATAAACAAGGTGAATTAAACAAGAACACAACAATTTATTATGAAATTTATGATAAAGATTGGATTAATTGGATGCAAAAAGTATTCTGGAATTTATTTAAATCGTCTATAGACTATAGAGATAGACTTAAAGAACTTAAAAAGATTTTTTAGCCTATCGCAGATGGCTGGCATTGATACACTCAACTTGTTGAGGTACTTTTAACAAAGTTAAATGTAAGGGTTCGCCTTATTTTTAAGCAAACTTTTTAAACTCTTATACATTACAACTTATTATGTTAAAGCATATGAAATGGTCAAAGATAGAACTTATAGATTTATTTAAGGCTTGGTTAGCGATTTCTATAGCATTTGCAATTGTAATTCGTAAGGGCGAAGGGATTATTTCTTTAGAATTTATAAATTTAATTATACTTTCAGCAATTACAGTCGGAATTGGATTTTTATTACATGAGTTAGCACATAAAGCAGTTGCACAAAAATATCAATTATGGGCAGAGTTTAGAGCAAGTAATTCAATGTTAGTTATTGCAATTTTGTTTAGTTTATTATTACACATAGTATTTGCTGCACCTGGTGCAGTCATAATTAGAGGAGGATTCATAAACAAAAGAAGAATGGGTTTAATTTCAATTGCAGGACCACTTACAAACTTTACATTAGCAATCATATTCTTAATAGTCTCAATATTTACAACTGAATTTATTCAACTTATTGCAATTTATGGTGCTTCAATAAATGCTTGGTTAGGTTTGTTCAACCTTATACCTTTTGGGCCTTTTGATGGAAGAAAAATATTTATCTGGGATAAAAAAGCCTATTTCTTAGCTTTAACTGCAGGAATTATCTTATTTATTCTTGCTTAAATTTTAACTTAAACTTCAAGATAGTTTTATAAATTATAAGAGTTATTTAAACCTTATAATAAAGTTTAAGGCTTAAAATGAAAAATAAACTTCTCGCAATCCCAATAGCACTTGCTTTAGCTTATGCAAGTATCAAATCTTGTTATGCTTACAATATTTCTGAATTATATAATGAATTAAAAACTAAGTGGGGTTTAACGGGTTTGCAACAAAATATTAATTTCAATATTTCTGGAACACCCATTACTGCAGATATTTATTCTGATGCAGAAACTGCAGGTATAAATATTAGTTATTCAGTTGTTGTTATTGACAATACTTTAAACTTAACCGAGAAAAATAAAGTTGAATCTATTGGGGGATTTTATGCTGTAAGAACCGGTGCTGCAGATGAACCTCAAACTTTATCTAATCAAATAAAAGCAACTGCAGTAAATGACTGGAAGAGTTATATTGATTATTATAAAGATTTTACAATAGAATATTTAGTTTCACCAAGAGAGGATTGTAAAAGTGATACAAGGTAAACTTAAGATAATTTCCTTATTAATCATTTTAATATTTGCTTCAACAGTTGTTTATTCTTTAAGTATAGAATATTTAGCTCCGAGTATTAAAAGTCCTTTAACACCAGGAGAAAATGTAGTTATCAGAAGTATAATTTATAACAATGAATCTTATGAGCAAAATATAAACTATTTTATCAATTCAACAACTCAAGATCAAAATGCAGATTTTACTGCAATGCTTCCTCCAAATCAAAATTATACAATTTTCTCAACATTAAACTTTACCTATGCAGGAAATTATAGTTTAAAACTTATAATTACAAGTAATGAATCTTCTGCAGAGCAAGAATTTAATCTAACAATTACAGGTTTAGAACAACCTTCGAACACTGCACCAAATATAACCTCGACTCCAATATTAACTGCAATAGAAGATCAAGTTTATACTTATCTAATCACAATTACAGATGATGGTTCTTATGTTTTAAATTTAATTGAAAATCCCTCAGGTATGAATTTAAATGAAGGAACTTTAATTTGGACTCCAAATAATGAACAAGCTCTAAACAGCCCGCAAACAGTTAAAATACAAGTTAATGACTCCGACTATTCAATAGAGCAAGAATTTAATATTTCAGTTGAATGGATTGATGACAAACCCATATTCTCTGGAAATATTCAGAATATAACAACAAATGAAGATGAATATACAAACTTAAATCTTTCACTTTATTTCTCAGATGAAGAAAATTCAAGTTTAAATTATTATCCTTCCACAATTTCTCAGTTTACAATTTCAATAAATAATCTAACTTCGATTGCACAAATTAAGCCTTTCCAAGATTATTGTGGCTCTCAATCAATTAGATTTTATTGCTCAGATGGTTCTAATGAAACTCAAAGTAATTTATTTTATTTAGATGTTGCTTGTATAAATGATTTACCAAATATAACTTCTACTAATTGGACAAATACGACTGATTCAGGAACTTCAAATGAAATTTACACAGGTTTAGGAAATTTAACTCTTAATGCAGAAGCAACAGATGCTGAAGGTCAAGTTTGGTATAATTGGTTTGTAAATAGTATTTTGAAATTCTTTGGAAAAATATTTGTTTTCTCAGGAAAAGATTATGGTGAAGGAAATTATAATATTACTTTGATTGTAAATGATAGTGAAAATTCACAAGTTCTACAAGAGTTTAATGTTACTGTTGTAAATGATTTAATTGTAAATATAAACGGAGTTTCAGATAATGGAAATTATACTGGTTTAATAAGTTTAACAGTAGATACTAATTACCCTATGGATAATATTAGTCTTTATTATCAAAACACAACTAACTATTTCAATGGTGCAGAATATGTTCCAGGAGATTATAATTGGGTTTTAGTAGGTACAAATTCAAGTTCTACTCAAGAATTTAGATATACTTGGAATACTACTTCAATTTGTTTAGATATTTACGGTCCAGGATTTTCCTGTAGTTTAGGAAGTAAATATTATCATACAAATAAAACAAAAGTTAAATTAGTAATAAATGATTTGTATAGCTATATTCTTTCAGATATAGAAATGGATAGTTCTAAACCCGAAGCAATAGATGATTTATCTGCTGAGCCATATCTAAGAGGTTTCCCAAATAAAGAAGACGCAGTTAAATTAAACTGGACACAAAGTGCAGATGATGAATCTAGTTTATCTTCATATTCTGAAGCGGTTAGTTATTATAAAATAAAATATTCTTTATCACCAATAACAACAGAAACTGAATTCAACAATGCTTATGATATTAAAAATTCAAATTCAGCTTACGAACCTTATATAATGGCTAATAAAGGTGAATTATACACAACTAGTAGTTCTCATTGTAATTATCTTGTTCCTGGATCTGAGCAAACCTGTTATGTGTATAATTTATCTGAAGGTGGAAACAAAACCTATTATTTTGCAATAAGAGCAGTTGATAATGTGGGCTTAGAATCAGATTTAGAAACACTTCCACCTTATTACACTTCTTATAGTGTTGCAGGAACATCTGTTTATTCTGATGTTGGAATGTCTGAGTTAGATTATACTCATAAAGGAGAATCTCACACTTATTATTTAGGAAATCAAATAAACTTTACCTTTAATGTAACTAATTATGGAAATATTAATGTTAAAAATATAACTTCTTACTTTAGATTATCTCCAAGTACAATTCTAGAAACTAAAAATTTTGATTTAAATATTGGAGAAACAAAAGAAATAACTTATGAATATAATATTTCTCATGTTTATCCTGATAGTGATTTTGATTTCTATGCTTATTTAGATAGATTTGATTCTGATGGAAATGAAATTATATATTATGATATGAATTCTAGTAATGATGGTATGAAATCACTAACTAATCTTCCAATTTATTCTATACAAAATAATATTACTTTTAATTGGTCTAGTGAAACTGAATACCCTCAAGCTACTGAAAGTAAGGACAATTCATTCTGGATAGATGCAGCAATAACCAACAATTTAGGCGGTGTTAGTGATATGCATAACTTACCTGCCCAACTAAACATAAACAGTTTAGATTATACCATTTTAGATATTTGGAATGGAAATTATTCAGGAGAATTTGATTGTAGTGTTGATAAATCTAAATGTTGGTTTATGCTTCCAACTTTAACTACCGATAGTATATCTTGGAATGTTACAATAAACCAAACAGGAACTTATAATATCTCAGTTATACTTGGAGATTATCCCGAAGACCAACAAACCATAAGTAGGCTTGTAAATATAGTTTAAGATTCTTAAAAAATGCATTAAATCCTAATTATCAAGCACAAGCTTTATAAATTAAATTCTGATTTTTAACTAAGACATCAAATTATGCGGGGGTGTCGGAGTGGTCAAACGAGCAGGTTGTTCCTAATAAGAACATGCTAAACTTAAGACGCTTCGAGTACAAGTAAGATATCCTGTGGCTTAGTGCCTACGCAGGTTCGACTCCTGTCCCCCGCATTATTTTTTAAAAAGAATTCAAGCCAACATTGCCTCTGTGGCTCAGTGGTAGAGCGCGTCCTTGGTAAGGACGAGGCCGCGAGTTCAATCCTCGTCAGAGGCTTTATATTTCAACATTTCGATTATTCTTCTTTTTAATATACTTTTTAGTTAATATATTCAAGTTACTATATTATTATAAATAACTCTAACTCTAAAAATCTGGAATGTATGATAGAATAATCTTAGTTGGTGTTCCTGGTTCGGGTAAGACTACAGTAGCTAATAAATCATTAGAAGGGACCGATTTTAAAATTATTAACTTTGGAGATCATATCACTGAACTTCTTAAAAGAGATGGACACATAAAAGAGGTAGATGATATAAGATCAAACTTAAAACAAGAAATCTGGATTGAGTATCAAAAAAAGACTGCAGAACATATTTCAAAAATTCAAGGAAATTTATTAATTACTACCCATGCGTCTTTTATGACTCCAATTGGTTTTTTCCCAGGTTTACCTGATTGGACATTGCAAGGAATAAAACCTCATGTTTTTGTTATTATAGAAGCAAGACCAGAAGAAATTGCACAGTGGCAAGCAAAAGATACTTCAAGAAAAAGAGGTATGTATTTTGAACGAGATATTTCTTTATTTCAAGAAATAAATAGAATTTATTGTGTATATTATTCAGGTGTTACAGGCGCAAGAGTTAAAATTATTAAGAATGAAGAAGGAAGACTAAATGAAGCAATTCAAGAATTAAGAAATGTTTTATTAACACCAAAAAGATAAATATAAAAACAAGCAAATTTTAAATAAAAAAAATGAAAATTTTATTTTTAGGCCCACCAGGTGCAGGAAAGGGTATAATTTCTCAAAGACTAAGCAAAGTTCTGAATATAAAACACTTTTCTATGGGAGATTTAGTAAGAGATGAAATAAATTCTCAATCTAAAATTGGAAAGCAAATAAAACAATATTCTGATTCAGGAGGATTAGTTCCAGATGAAATTGTTTTAGCGCTTTTAAAGCCTCATCTAAAAGGAGATTTTATTCTTGAAGGATTTCCAAGAAGATTAGAACAAGCACAAATGTTAGATTCTTTAATTAAATTTGATTTTATTTTTCAATTAGACTGTAAAAATGAAATTTTAATAGAAAGAACTTCAACAAGAAGAATTTGCAGTAAATGTGGTGCAATTTATAATATTAAAACTCTCCCATCAAAAAAGCACGGGATTTGTGATGTTTGCAAAGGTAAATTAATACAAAGAGAAGATGAAAAACCTGAAGTTGTAAAACACAGACTAAAAATTTATGAAGAAAAAACAAAACCTCTTCTAGACTATTATAAAAAGCATATAACTAAAATTGATTCTTCTGGAGATTTAGATAAAATTCTTAAAAATATTCAATCTCATTTAAAATAAAGTAAACTATATAAAGGAGCCTTTATTTATTCTTTTTAATGAAAGTAGAGCTTAATAAAAAACCAAAGAATGTAACTATTTTATGTGGTTTTCCGGGCGTAGGTTTAATTGGAACAATTGCAACTAGATTCTTAATAGAACACCTAAAGTTTGAAGAAATTGGATATATTCATTCTGATAAACTAAAACCAATTATGGCAATTCATCAATCAAAAATGATTGAGCCAATAGAAATTTATTATAATCAAAAAAAGAAATTGGTTATTATACAAGGAATTATTTCTCTAGCAGGAATTGAATGGTTAGTTGCAGATGCAATAAAAGAAGTTGCAAAAACACTAAACGCAAAAGAAATAATCATTCTAGAAGGAATCACTGCAAAATCTGATAAAACTGAAGTTTTATGTTATGGAGATGCTTTCAAAAAATCTAACCTTAAAAAATTAGATGAAGGAATCGTTCTTGGAACAACTGCCGCATTATTACTAAAATTAAATAATGTTTCATGTATTTTCTCAGAAACAAAAACTGGACTTCCAGACTCAGCTGCGGCAGCAAGTTTAATACTTTCTTTAGACAAACAAATTGGTTTAAATGTTGATGTTAAACCTTTAATGCAAACAGCAAGAGAAGTAGAATCTAAGATAAAGACTATTATGGAACAAAGTAAGAAGTCCTTAGAACAAAAAGAAAAGAAAGACGATTTGAGCTATCTCGGATAAGACGAACCTTTACATTTAACTTTGTTAAAAGTACCTCAACAAGTTGAGTGTATCAATGCCAGCCATCTGCGATAGGCTAAATTAAGAAAATTTATCTAAAATTTTTTTATATTCTGGAAATTCTTCTTCAAACTCTTCATGAACTTCTTCTTCAGACTTCAAAGCTTCATACTCATTTTCAATAGAATGTTTATTTATTATATGAAATAATTCATGTGTTGTTAAGGCTTTAATAAAATCAATTTTATCTTTATCTTTTAATCTTTTAGTTAATTTATCTAAAATCTCTTCACAAAAAACAATCATATTTTTATCTTTTTTAAGATGTGCAACAAAAGCAGGAGTTTTATTATATTCTTCTTTATAATCTTTAGTAATATAAGAATTTTCAAGATATTCTACAAATTTACTTTTGCCCATTAGAAAAAATTCAACTTTTCCCGTTTTATAAGGAAACTCTTTTTTAGCTTCTTTAGCCATTTTAGATATGGTTAAAGGATTAAGTGCAAGTTTCACTTTTTTATTGGTTTTAGGCATATTTATAAGAACTCTTACTTATTTATAATATTTTCTCAATCGTGAGCTGTTAAGTTAGAGGGATATAAGATGGGAATTGTTGAAATATTCGTTATAATTGGTATTTTTGAATTAGTAGGAATTATAGCTTTATTCTTATTTTATGCCTATAAAGATTTAAATAGTTCTCTTAATTTAAAATGGATAAGATGTTTAATATTAACATTTTTAGTATTTATCATTATTGGGCTATTGCTATCTCTTTTATATTTGGTGCTTTTCTAGAAGAATGGCTTTCTGGTAGGATTTTAGTAAAAGAACCAAAAGGAACTAAACTTTTTTCTAGTAGTAATAGCTATTTAAAAAAGAAATTTGCAATTCCCATAAGAATAGCTGAAATAATGTTAATGGCTTTAATTTCAATTCCTTTATCTTATTTCTTAATTAAATTGTTGGAACAAAGCAAAGCTTATATTTTTATAATTACTTTAATTATTTTTAATACTATATACTTAGGGACTTTAATTGAATTACCCTATAAAATGAAACTATGGGAAATAATTTTAATTAGTGTAATTTATTTACTCTGTATAATAATTATTCTTCTAATCAAAGGTTTAATTCATACTGCTTAAC
>JAGVZY010000007.1 GCA_018302225.1 Candidatus Woesearchaeota archaeon | reverse complement strand
GCAATAAAAAGAAGATTTGGAGATAGTGTAAATTCTCATTCAGTGCGTGGAGTCCGCACAGAAATTTATAGCAAGTTAGTTTGCTATAACCTATTAGGCAAACTTTTGTGGTTTTCTATATGACTCGGGACAGAGCCGTTTAAATAAAAAAGTTTATATACAATAAACCTTTAAGAGGGGTTATATTATGATTAAAGAAAAAGATACAGGTTTTTATATTGCAAATCAGGATCAAGCAGGATTTGATGAGATTCAAAGATTATTGATTTCTTATACTAATCATAACCCTGTAGTGCTTGAAGGCGAGCCTGGAGTTGGTAAGACTGAACTTGTTAAATTCTTGGGAAAATTATTAGAAACTGAAGTTAATCGTTTTAATTGTTCTGAAGACACAATGTTAGAAGATATTATTGGTGGAGAAAAATTAACTGCGGTTGGAGAAGAAGGTAGTAGAGCTACAGATACAAAATTTGTTGAAGGTGTTATACCTAAATCTATGAAAAAAGGAGAAATTTGTTATTTGGATGAATTTAATCAAGTAAGAGTTGGTGTTCAAAAAGGATTGAATAGCACTTTAGAAGAAGATGCTACATTAAGAACACCGGATCAAAAGGAAGTTAAAGTCAATCCAGGATATTTATGTATTATTTCTTATAATCCTGGTACGTCTCCTGGTATGGCAGATATAGAACCTGCAGTTGCAGATAGATGTAAATATATCAAGTTTGAAGATTTGAATCATGATTTACAAGTAAGAATAGCTTTAGTAAAAGCTAAGATCTTAAATGAAAAAGACATACTTGATGAAGAAGTAGAAGAAAGAGGGGTAATAATAAAAGATATGTCTCAAGAAAAAGATAAATCTAAAAAAGAATTAGAAGAAGAATTTTCATTTGTTATAAAAAAAGATGGAACATGGTGTTATCATTCTAATGGTAAAAAAGTTCCTGATAATACAGAAGGTATAATAAAGAAATATTTATTTTATAATAATGAAGGAAATAAAAAGTTAGATACTCCTAATGAGAAAGTTGAAGAGTTGTATGAACTTACATCAGAATTTATAAATTATATTGGAGAAATTAAAGAAATTATTAGAAATGGTACTAATTATTTAAGTGATGATTTTAAAGAACATTTTGATTTAGATGAGTATAATAGATTTGATTTAGAACTTCCCGGACCAAGGCCCATAATTAGAGCTATAAAAGAATATCAGGTTTATAAGAATAAAGGATATAGTGCATCTAAGATTAAAGAAGTGATTACTAGAGGTTTAATCGATGGAATTTGTAAAGGAAAAATTGCAAGTAAACAAATAGGAAAGAATTGCACATTGAGACAACTTTTTGAGAAAATCGCTCAAGCAAAAGGTTTGTTGAATAAGGGTTCGGATTATGCAGATATACCCATTTCAGATTAAAATAATAAATTTAAAAGATGGTGACTAGACAAAAAAGGAAGTTCAATTGGAATAGATTAGATTATTCTGAGGGTGCGCTTGAGCCTTATATCGAAGTTCATTTAGATGCAAGAAATTCTATAATAAACAAAACAAATTATTTTTCAGCTATCGTTGTTGCAACTATACTAGTGTTTGTAAATTCACTTTTATCTGGGAAAACAATACATTCTATTTTTAGTTTGGCAGATATAGCTACTATTTTAATTGTTCTGACTTCAACAACTGCGTTAGTAATGTGTTTATTAATTATTTATCCTAAGAAGAAGAGGATGGAACAACAGGACATAATTTTTGCAGGAAATTGGGTTAATAGGATTTCATTAAAAGAGTATATTAATAAAGTGAAACTAGTTTTTAAATCTCAGGAGAAAATATTGGAACACTTTGCTGAAGATGTATACTTATTCTCTGAAAGATATATTTCTTCTAGAAATAAGATACTCAAAAGAGCAGTCACTATTTATCTTATAGGTCTTATAATCTCAGTTATACTTTTTATTATTTCATTTATAATTTCTTAAATTTTTGTGTAGAAAATAAGGTTTTAGATTAAATTTTCTTTTTTTCAACTATAATTCTCATTTCATCTGTAAATATTTTAACTTTAGTTTTATGAGAATCTATTTCTGAACCTGCAATTTGTGTAATATTTCTGTGTGCAATGTTATGAACTAAAGTGTACATTTCTTTAAACCAATCTGCTCTGTTGGATTTTAATTTTCCTTTGGAAACAAATACTTTCTTTAACATGTCATAAATGTGTTCTGGGCTTGGAGGAGTGTGTCCTTCTGACATTAAAGCTGCATGAGCTGAATCTATCATTGCCCAATATAGGCCTTCGATTGCCCCAAGAATGTTTATATTCGATCTTGTTAGGTGGAAAGGAACTCTTTTTAGTGTTGTGTGTATTGCTTCTGGTGTTGGTTTTATCAAACCTCTAATTAATAAAACTTTTAGAGGTGCAAAAAATCCACCTAAATCAATTAAGGGTTCACCATAACGTATAATATTTATGGCTAAGGGTTCTCCAATTTTTAATTGATACCAGAAACTTGAAAGTGTAACTGTATTGATATGTAATTTTGATTTATTTTCCTGTTTTTCTAAAATTTTTGCAAGCTCTGTTCTATACCACGCAATTAATTCTTGATTCCATTGAACTGTGCAGTCATCTATAATCACAATTAAATCAATATCACTATTTTTTTGAATTTCATTTTTTGGAACACTTCCAAATAAAGCAATTGCTTTAATTAAAGTTTTAAATTCTCTATATAATTTTACTGAGAAATCATAAGCTGTTTCATAATCTGATTTAAGTTCGTCTTTTTTAGTTCTTATTTCTTTGTTTGGCATTTTATACCTTATTTTTTAGTTTTACTTTTGAGTTATTAAAAGTTATTTATCATTCCATAGGGGTTCCTGAAAATTGAGATTTGCCTTGTGTAGACATAGAACCTCCTAAATCTGTTGGAAGATTTACAAATCCTGGTGCTCCATACATACTGAAGTATGAACTCGGAAGGAATTCTCCAAATTCCGCACCATAACCTGTTGATAGACTTTGCATTCTCGTTTCTTTCCAGTTTGGAGCCATTTCTCCTGAATATAATGGTGATTTAAAATAATCCATTGCATAAGGAATATCGCTTTCTTTAAAATCAGATATAAATTTTCCTGCTTCTATAATTTTTCTTCCTTCAAAACCGGCTTTATCTAAACTTTTCATTATCTCTTCTATTGGAACATTGCCCATACCTGGAGCAAGGTGTGAATCGCTTGTTCCAAAATTATCTGTAATATGAAGATGTTTAACATATTTTGCAATTTTTTCTGTTTCTTTAATAATATCTTTATCATCATAACCCATACTCTTTAAGAAATTAATATGTCCAACATCCCAAGTAGCAGAAATCATTTCTTCAGCAAGTTTTTTTGCTTTTTTTTCATCAAGATGTTTATTTTTAATTAATTTTTCTGCAAACTTACTTCTAGAGTCTTCAATTAGTTTTTTTAATTCATCTGCACGTGAAATTGCAAATTGTCCGACTGGTGGGTTTTCAATTGTAATTAAGGGTGCGTTTTTTCCTTTAGAAGTCCACTCTTCGTAAGCTCTTTCTGCTAGATCTGAAAAAGTTTCTGAGCCTTTTTCTATTGCAAAGTCTTCGAATAATCTAAATCTTTCTGGATAAGTAATTTTTCCATTTGAAGCATATTGAAGTTCGTCTGGAAGATTTTGCATAGAATCTGCTACTTCTTTTATTTTGTCAGCGTCAATGTTTATTAATCTATTATTTGCTTCTAAATAGGCTATTGCTGTTTGATCTCCTTGTTTCGCAAGTTGATCCAGTTTATCACGTGAAACTTTTTCCCCATACCGTTTATTTAATTCTCCTCTGATTTCATTCATAATTTTTCTTATAGCCATTTTGTCTTCGCTATATTTTGCAGAAATGTTTGAGAGACTCTTTATTTTATCTTGATATACTTCTTTTAGTTCTTCTGAGGCATTTTCACAACTTTTATTTAGATTATCATATATAGAATTAACTTGTGAATCCATTGCTTCGTCTATTTGTTGTATGTTGGCAGACATTAATGACATTTCACGCTTTTTTTGTTCAATTGTTTGTATTAATTTTAGTTTTTCATATTTAGCGTAGCTTTCTTCAATCTTTTTTTCTTTTAAATCTTGGTTTATTTTTACAAAAGTTTCTCCTGCCTCTTCTATATCTCTATTTATACCCTCAAAATTTCTTTTGATTTTGAAAATCTGGTGTTCACTTCCAAGAATTTTTTCCATTTCTTGATCCCAAGCATTTTTATTTAAACTTGTTATCCTTGATTCAGGAGTATAAACTTCAAGATGGTATCCTCTTTTTTCTTCTTCAAAAGTTCTAGGAAGTTGTTTAACTTCTTTGTAAATTAAAGGTTCAATTCTTCCAGTGTTAACATCAACTGCGGCTGCAGCTAATTTTTCAGTTGCTTCTGGAACAAGAACTCTCCAATCTGGTAAACCCATTTTTTCAGCTCTTATTTTTGCAAGTTCTATATCTTCGTCTTTTGGACCTTTGTATAATCCTTTTTGATAATAAACACCCGAGAAACTGTTTTCTCCACCAACTCCAACACTGGAGTGAAAGTTTACAGGAGTATTGTTGTCTGGATCTATAGTGTTTCCAGTTTTAAGATATTCCATCATTTCATTAACAACTTCTTTTCTTTTTTTCTCTGAGAATTCTCCTGAAACTGTTTTTCCTAAGACATCCACCATAGGTGCATGTAATGAAGGTTTAACACCTGTTAACTTTCCTAGTCTTCTTACTTCATCCCATTGTTGTTGTGGGATTTCTTCAAATTTTTGTCTTTGTAGACTTCCAAGTTCAAATGCACCTTGACCTGTGCTTGCACTTTGACTCATAGAAGCAGCAACATTGGAACCTGTAAAATCAGTTACAATTGCACTTCCAAATTCTTTTATAGTAATATCTTTAACTGGATTATCTCTTTTGAAATCAATGGAAGAATAATAATCATTCATAGTAAATGCCATTTATATTAAACTTGCTTAATTACCAGGCAAGCATCCTCCTTGTTTTTTTGAAGACATCATATGCAATGAAAGCCATTTTTCCTGCAGCTGTTCTTGCAGCTTTTTTTGTTTCTGAATCAATATAAGTTTGTTGTGTCTGCAATTTACTTTTTTTTGAAAATGAAGTCATAAAACCTTTAACCGGTTTGAATAATTCTGAAAATCCTACAAATACACCTGAAAAAGGATTTGAATATTCTATCTTTTTTTGTGGAGACTTTTTCATTTGTGAAATATGTTCTTTTATTCTTTTTCTTACTTCTGGATCTTTAGAAGTTTTTTCTAAATCTTCTAAGAATGTTAATCTTTCATTAAAATCAAATGTTTCTTCTTTATCTTTTGTGTAAGTTTCTGCGGCAGCAATTATTTCATTAATTGTTTCATCTGTAACTCCAGCTATCATAGAAAGACTATCTTTTAATTGAACTTCTTCAACTGCATTTACTTGGTCTTCATCTAATCCAAATCCCATAAATCTAAGTTCTATACGTCCTCCTTGTGAATAGTGTGAACCTCCTTGTTGGCTTCTTGTAATGTGGGGTATACTTCTGAATGAAAATATAACTTCGAGGCAAGAATAATATTTTTTTGAAGAAGCAGTATTTTCAATAGGCGAATCAGTTACTTTTTTCCCAAAAAGATTTACTTCCATTCTAAGATTATCAAATAAATTTACTAAATCTGGAGAATTAAAACTAACCATTTGAAGTTTTTGTGCTGCGATTAAATAGGGTTTGGCCCATTGAGAATATAATTTTAAACTTTCAATTTGGCTTTTCAGGTATAATCTTTCTATTCTATATCTTCTTCTTAATTCATTATCACTTAATGTTAACCAGTCATTAAATTCTGCAATTCTTTGCATTAAGATTCTTTGAACTCTTTCATTTAAATCTGCTTTTTTAGCTTCATTTACATCTTTTATTTTCATGAAAGCATCTCTAAGTGTAACAAATCCCAATTTTTGGGTGAGCATGTTTATACTTCCATTACCTTTTTGCATGTCAACTTTATCCATCCATAAGGATTTTAGCGCGAGGAGTCCTGCTTCTTTATCACTTTTATTTGTTGATTTTAGTCTATCATACATTAAAAGACGATTATCAAATTCCTTTAAACTATAAATTAAATTAAGAACACTTTTTATTATTGTGTTAATAGTTGCAATGTGTTTCATTGCTCTATCTTGAATGATTCCTGCTTTGGAGCCTAGATCTCCGTAAAATCCTCCACCTACTGAAGCTTCGAATTCGTCTAGAGTTTTGCTTACATCCAATCCTAAACCCCAATACTTGTCTCTCATCATATCTAATATTTGGAAGTAAATTGGTTCTAAACCTTCCATATAAGAATCATAAATTAAAAGAAAACCTTTTTCAGGGTAATTTTCATTTATTCCCAGGCAAGAAGAAACTGCTTTTTTTGCTATATCATCTGCTTCTTTGTCTGAAGCACCTTTTCTTTTTGCGATTGTTTTGGCGTTATATTTTATTGCTTTTTCTATAACAGAACCCATGCAGCACCTCTTTCCGTAATTTATATAAATTAAGACTACTTTTAAAGGTTTCGGTGGGTTAAAAGCCCAATATAAGAAAAAAGAGGTAAAAAAATGAGTATTTTCGGATTATTTAAAAAAAAGGATCCTTTGGAAAATCTTAAGTTAGATGATGATTTTTCTATGCCTTCTCAGAATAAAACTGATTCGTTTGGAATGAATAACAATTTAGGATTAAATCAAAATAATCCGTTAGATAAAGGATATTTAGATAAAAGATTTGGTAATGAAAGAAATGAAATGGAATTTTCTAGACCCCGTTTTGAAGTTCCAAATCCAAGACAAGAATCTATGCGTGGGCAAGAGCTAGAATTAGTTAATGCAAAGCTTGATGTTATAAGTGCAAAATTAGATAATTTAATTAATAGAATTAATGCTTTAGAAACAAAACAAAAATCTACAAGATGGTAAATAATTTCAGAACTAAATTATATAAATTTCCTATTCTAATTTTAATTACTTTTTTTGTTTTTATTTTTGATTTTATTTTTAAAAATCTTTTTTATAATAAAGATTTGCTATTATTTACTTATTTAAAAAATGGGGGGGCTTTATTTGGATTGTTTGAAGGGCATTTAGTTGGAATTATTATTTGTTCTATTATATTTGCAATAATCTTATTGTTATGTTATATTTATCTAAATGAAATATTAAAATATAAATTTGTTAAGAAAATAGTAAGCAGTAAACACAAAAAATTATTTAATTTATCTTTGATTTTATTGTTTGCTGGAACAATAGCTAATCTGGTCGATAGGGTTGTTTATGGCTATGTAAGAGATTATATCAGTATTTGGATGTTTCCTGTATTTAATTTGGCAGATGCTTCAATATTCATCGGCGCCTGTATGCTGATATTTCTTATTTTTAATTTGGATTAGAACGCTTTCTATTTGAGCGTGAAACTCTTCTATTGTTGTGTTATTAAAGATTTTATAATCTGCTTGTTGTAAACATAAATCGACTTGTTGGCCTTCTGGATTAATACTACGTCTGTCTTTTTCGTCACGTTCTCTAAATTCTCTATAAGTTTTAGGATCTCTAGCATCTCCTCTTGAAATTGTTCTTTCAAACCTTGTGTGTTCATCTGCATCTATGCCTATTAAAACAAATCGTGAATTTTTTTTAAGATAATCAACTTCACCAGGATTTCTTATTCCATCTAAGACCACATTTTCTCTGGTTATTTTTTCTAAAAGTTTTCTTGCAAGTACATTTAAATCTCCTTGTTTTCTAAATTCATCTCCCATCAATTGCAAATTTTCTCTAGTTATTTCTATTCCTCTTTTAATTAATTCATCTTTTAAAATATCTGAGAAAACTATTCTTTGAAAACCTTTATTTTCTAAGTATCTTGCTAAATCTCCTTTTCCAGAGCCGATAGTTCCTGTTAATCCAATTATCATTATAATTAGGAGTAATTATTTTTGAGCAAAGATATTAATCCATTCGTGATTTTTTCCTTCACGAGTATAACTCTTTAGAACACAAAATCCTGCTTTTTGAAGTGCGTCTTCTAGCTCAGATATACTAAAAAAGTTTATATTTACTTCAGAATCTTCCATATTAGAATATTTTACTGAGTTTAAACCATTGCCTTCTCTAACTGAAAGGAATAATACCCCCCCTTTTTTAATTGAAGAGTTTAAATTTTTAAGAATTGTGCGTATATTTTCTTTTTCTGTGTATGAAAGAATATCCATTGCCCATACACCATCAAATTGACTTTCATCTAGTTTAACTATTGAAATATCTCCAAGTTTGAATGCAGCATTTTTTATTTTTCTTTCACTTGCTTTTTTTATTAATTCTTCAGAAATATCAATCCCTGTAACATTTAAACCATAATCTGTTAGATATTTAGCATCTCTACCTGCAGCACATCCTGCATCTAAAATTTGGGCTTGTTCTTTAGCAATTAGAGAAATAAAATGATTTAATTCATATTGCATAAGTCTTTCTTCAGAAAGATTTTTATGTTGCTCTGCAAACTTATTGAAGAAATCCTTTGCTTTTAATGTCTTATTTTGGCTTGACATAGTGTTATGGGGGGGTTCAAGTTTATAAGAATTATTGTTTTATTTTGGTCGTTTTAGAAGTTTATAAATCAAAACATATATAAACCAAGGGCTTAATTTATAGGTATAAATAAGATAAAAGCATTAAAAAAGCTGGAAACAGGGGAATTTTCGCAAAAAATACTCATTCTGTTTCAATATAGCCCCTAATAAGGTAAAATAACCTTAAATTTAGTCTTAAAGTAGAAGTTTGCTTTAAAATAAGACTTTGCAAGGCAGTTTACAAGGCAATTAAATGTCTAAAGGGAATTAATGTTAATCTAAGGAGAAATAAAAATGACATTTGAGTTATTAAATATAAAGCCAGAGATAATTAAGGCTTTGAAAGAGCATGGTATAGTTAGTCCTACTAAGATTCAGAAACTAGCCATACCTATGATAAAAACAGGACAAGATGTAATTGGTATGTCCAACACAGGATCAGGAAAGACAATTGCTTTCGGAATTCCTATGTTAGAAAAAGCAGTTCCAGGAAGAGGTTTACAAATTCTAATTTTAACACCTACTAGAGAATTAGCAGTACAGATTACTACAGAAATGAAGAAATATGCAAAATATTTGCATTGTAAATTAGCAACTGTGTATGGTGGTGTTTCTTTACTTCCACAAACAAAAGAACTTAGAGACGCAGAGATTGTGGTTGGAACTACAGGAAGATTAGTGGATCATTTGAATAGAGGAAATCTAAACTTATCAAAATTAATATGTTTAGTTTTAGATGAAGCCGATAAAATGATTGAGATGGGATTTATAGAAGATATAGAATATATGCTTTCAAAAATTCCAAAGACAAGACAAGTTATATTATTTGGAGCAACAATTTCAGATGAGATAAATCATATTAAACATAAACATATGAAATCACCTTTAGTTGCAAAAACAGAATTACAAGTTCAAGAAGATTTATTAGAACAATATTATATAGAAGTTCAACCACATGAAAAGTTTTCTTTGTTAGTTCATTTGTTGAAGAAAGAAGATATGAAAAGAGCAATTGTATTTTGTCCAACAAGACATGGTGTAGATGCACTTGAAAGAAATCTTAGTAGACAAGGAATTAAAGTAGAAAAAATTCATGGAAGATTAACACAAAGTACTCGTCTGAGAATTATAAGGGAATTTAATGGTGGGGATTGTAATATTTTAATTGCTTCAGCAGTTGCTGCTCGTGGATTAGATATTAAAGGAATTACACACATATTTAATTATGGATTATCAAAAGATCCACAAGAATATATACATAGAGTGGGAAGAACTGCAAGAGCAGGAGAAACAGGAAAAGCAATTACACTTTTAGAACCTAATGAATATGATATATTTGCACAAATTTTAGATAGGTTCAGAGTTAAAATTGAAAAGCTACCTAAAGAGAATTTTGAAAGAATCGCTTTCCAAGCACATTCAAGAGGTGGAGATAGTCGTGGAAGATCAAATTTTAGAGGTTCAAGATTTGGTGGATCAAGATCTGGCGGACATTCATATAGTGGAAGAAGATTTGGAAGTGATTCAAGAAGAGATAATAGAAGAGAAGAACCTAGAGGTAATCAATCTGTTGGATATGGCTTTGGTCAAAGAAAACCTGAAGAGATTGAAGGCAGAGATAATAGACCAAGAAGGTTTGATGGGCCAAGAAGATTTGGTAATCATTCTTCTAATGAAAGAAGTTCTGAAGGTAGATCTGAAAATAGATCTGAAGGTAATAGATTTTCAAGTAAGAGAAGATTTGCAAGAAAAAAATATAATACTTAATCTTTTTTGGCAAGTTTTAATTTTTTTAGCCTTATTTTATTTAGATAAGAATCTTTATTAAGAGTAAGAAATATTCTTAAAATATGGGTCTAGAAATTGCAATTGTATTTGCTTTTGGAGCAATGTTGTGTTGGGCTGTTGGAGATTTTCTTATACAGAAATCAACAAGGAAAATAGGCGATATAGAATCTCTTGTTGTTATTGGAGCGATAGGTACAATTGTTTTGTTTCCATTAATATTAAAGGATTTTAATTTAATTTTTACTTTGCCTAATTTAATTTTATTATTGGTCTTAGGAGTAATAACTTTTGTAGCTGCGATTTTTGATTTTGAAGCTTTAAAGATTGCTAAGTTATCTACTGCAGACATTATTATGGAATTAGAATTGCCTATAACAATTTCATTAGGTTATATTTTCTTTAGAGAAGGATTGTCGATTATACAATTTGTTATTATTTCTTTAATTTTTATAGGTATAATTCTTGTTGCAACAGAATCTTTTGCACACTGGAAAATCAAATGGGAAAAAGGACTTTTAATGGCAATTTTGGCTGCGGTTGGAATGGGTTTAGTTAATTTTTTAACATCTGCGTCATCTAGAAGTATTTCCCCAATTATGGCTATTTGGGCTCCTTGGGTAATATTTACTTTATTTTGTGTTATAGTATTAATTAAGAGAAAAGGTTTTTCTAAATTAGCAAAAGATGTTTCTAAGTATAAATGGTTGCTTATTTGGATGGGAATAATAGATACTGCTGCTTGGTTATTTTATTCCTTTGCTGTTTTTGATAAACATGTAGGGATTATTACGGCAATTACAGAAAGTTATCCTGCTGTTGCTGTGTTTTTAGGGGTTTGGTTAAATAGAGAGAAAGTAAATTGGCATCAGTATCTTGGAGCAGCATTGGCAATTGGTTCAAGTATCCTTCTAGTGTTCTTTATTTAGTAAGCATCTGTTTTTAATCTTCTTTTTATTGGGATTGTGCTATGAATAATAGAATTTCTTAATTTTGCAATTCCAAAGAAACCTTTTTTATTTGTTTTTAATTTTATTACATAATCTCCATCTGGAAGGTTGGGTTCTTCTAGAATGAAAGGTTTTGCTTGTAAGAATAAACTTAAATCTTCTTCATCAAGTTCAAGCAAATCTTTTTTAGGTTTTACAAGATTCAATCCTTCAATTGTTAGTAAAAGTTTATTTGATTTAAATTCAGATTCATAATATCCAAATTCTAAACCTTCATTATAACTATCTTTAATTCCACTATATTCTCCTGAAATTATAAATAAATTATTATCTTTTCTGTAAAAAATTAAACCTTCTGAGTGAGGTTTGAAATCTACTCCATAGAGCTCTTTAATCTGCTCAAAAAGTCTCTTTTTGTCTTTTGAGTTTAGGAAGTTCATATCTAAAGGTAAATAAGAGAGGTATTTAAATTTATATTAAAAAAGCTTTAAATATAGATGGTGTTTTTCTAAGGTTATGGATTTAAAAGAAGAGATATATGCTTTTGTATTGCAAAATGCTGTAAAACATAAGGGAAAGGCACAGGCAGGAGCAATTGTAGGTAAAATTCTAGGTGATAAACCTGAATTAAAATCTCAATTAAAGGATATTCGTAAGCAAATTAATGAAATTATTTCTAAAGTAAATTCAATGAAATTAGATGAGCAAGAGCAAGAATTGGTTAAAGTTGCACCTGGTTTGCTTGAAGAAAAACAAGAAGAAAAACCAAGAGAACTTCCAGAATTGTTAAATATTTTAAATAAACCTATATTTAGATTTGCACCTTCACCATCTGGACCAATGCATATAGGACATGTTTTTTATATGTTGTTAAATGCAGAGTATAGTAAAAAATATAATGGTGAATTTATTTTAAGGATAGAAGATACAAATTCTGAAAATATAGATCCCAATGCTTATGAATTATTAGAACAAGATGGAATCTGGGCAACAAGTGGAAAAATAGACAAAATTGTTGTACAATCAGATAGATTAGAAGCTTATTATAATTATGCAATTAAAGCAATTACAAAAGGATTTGCTTATGTTTGTACTTGTAGTTCTGAGAAATTTAAAATTTTAGTTGATAAAGGCCAAGCTTGTCCTTGTAGAGATAATACTCCCGAAGATAATTTAACTAAATGGAATAATATGTTTACAACTTACAAAGAAGGAGATGCGGTTTTAAGAATAAAAACTGATTTAAAACACAAAAATCCTGCTATAAGGGAATGGCCGGCATTTAGAATTAATGATGCCGAGCATCCAAGAACAGGTAAAAAATATAGGGTGTGGCCATTAATGAATTTTTCTACTACAGTAGATGATCATGATTTTGAGATTACGCATGTAATTCGGGGTAAAGATCATATAGTTAATGTAGAGCGACAAAAATTCTTATATAGTTATTTTAATTGGAAATTACCTGAATTTTATCATTTATTAAGAATTAATTTTACTGATTTAAAAATAAGTGCAAGTGCATTTAGAAAAGGAATTGAAGAAGGGAAATATACTGGGTGGGATGATATTAGATTACCTACATTATTAGCATTAAAAAGAAGAGGAATTCTTCCAGAAGCATTTAGAAGATTTGTAATTGAAATTGGAATGTCAAAAAGAGATAAGACTGTTGCTTATGATGAGTTTATGAAATTAATTTATTTCTTTAATAGAGAGATTATAGAAAAAATGGCAAACAGATATTTCTTTATAGAAAATCCTAAATTGATAATTATAGAAGGTGCTCCAAATTTAGAAGCTGAGATGCCTTTACATCCTGATTTTAAAGAAAGAGGAAATAGAAAAGTAAAAACTAGTAAAGAATTTTATATCCAAGATGATATAGGTGGAAATATTGTTTATAGATTTATGCATTTATTTAATTTTAAAAATAATAAATTTGTAAGTTTAGAGCACGATCAAAATTTAAATGCAAAGATGATACATTGGTTACCTAAATCGGATAAACTAGTTAAAGTTGAAGTTTTGATGCCTGATGGTACAATTAAGAAAGGTTTGGGTGAAGAATTATTAAATGAATTAGAAGTCGGAGATATGATTCAATTTGAAAGATTTGCATTTTGTAAATTAGATGAAAAGTCAAAGAACAAATTAGTATTTTGTTACACGCATATATAGGGGGAAAAATGGTAAAAATAACTAAAGATTCAAAAATTGGAGATATAACCAGAACACATCCAGATGTGGTTGCATTATTATTTGAAGCAGGTTTGCATTGTGTTGGTTGCCATGTTAGTCATAGTGAAAGTTTAGAAGAAGGTTGTTTAGCTCATGGAATGTCTGAAAAAGATGTTAAGGAATTAGTCGAGAAAATAAATAAGGTTCTTGCAAAACAACCAAATTTTAAAAAGAAAACGGTTAAGGATGATTTGTAAGATTTAGGTTAGTTTTATAAAACCTGACAAGCTTTTTAGTTTATGGTTGATTTAATTATAACTGATTTTGATGGAGTTATTTTAGACTCTTTTGAAGATCAGTTTAATTGGTTTAAACATATTTGTAATCTTTTTGATAAACCTTTTTCTTACAAAACTTTGAATGAATTTAAGAAAGTTTATGTTGAACCTGTTTATCCAAATTTATATGAATTCTTAGGTTTTAATTGGGATGATGAAAAAGAAAAATCTTTAATTTGGGAAGAATATCACAAACATAAATCTAAAGGCGAACTTAAAATATTTGAAAATATTGATAAAGTTATAGAAGAGATTTCTACAAGTGGAAAAATTCTTGCTTTAGCTTCATCTAATACACATTCAGCTATGGAACCTTACCTTAAGAAGTTTGGTTTGTCTGATTATTTTAAATCAATTGTAGGTAGAGAAGATTTACCTAAAGTGAATGGGGATTCTTTGATTAAACCTCATCCTGTATGTTTACTTATAACTTTAAAAAGATTAAATGTTGAGCCACAAAATGCTGTGTATATAGGCGATCATACTTCTGATTTTTTTGCTGCAAGGAATGTTGGGGCTTATTGTGATACAGCTTTGCCTATGATTGCAGTTTCATATGGTTATTCTTTGAAAGAAGATTTTATAAAATTAGGTCAGAATAAAATTGCTGATAATCCTTTAGAACTACTTAGTTTAATTAAATAATTATTTAATTATAAATCTCTTTTCTATGTCCTATTTTAAGAACTAAAATCCATAGCTTATCTTTTTCCATATCAAAAATTATTCTATAATCTCCTACTCTAAATCTATAACCTTGCATTCCAATTAATTTTTTTATATCGCATGATTCTGGTCTGATTCTTAATCTTTCTAATGCAAAAATAATCCTTTTTTTTAAATTAAGGTCTAATTTTTCTAATTGTTTTAATGCAGAAGGAGAATATATTAACTCGTACATTTAGAACCCCAGTTTCTTTTTAACTTGTTCGTGTGTATAACTTTTCCCTGTTTTAATATTTTTTCTTGCTTGTTCTATTTCTTTTTTAGTTTCTTCATTTATTTCTAATGTATCTTCTACTAAATTCCAGATTATTTCTTCGTAGCTTTCTTTATCATATTGTTTTCTTTGTTTTAATGTGTCTACGAGTTGTTCACTTACTTGTATAGTTGTAGCCATATCAAGTGTATAACTGGCTATAGTATATAAATGTTTCGTAAACTAGGTCAAAATAAAATTGCAGATAGTCCTTTAGAATTACTTAATTTAATTAAATAATTATTTTCTAAATATGGAAAGAATTGCGTCTATGATTGTTTTTGTTTTTTTCTGATTTATATCTTCTTGGTAATCTTCACCAATTAATTTTGCAGCTAATTTTTTGTATGCAATTGAAGAACTAGATTTGGGATAAGAGTCTATAATTGTATTTTTAGATACCATTGCTTTTCTTACTGCAGTATCTTCAGGTATAACACCCAAAACAGGAACTTCAAGCATCTCTTCAACATTGGTTATAGTCATATCTAAACCATCTAATTTTACTCTTGTTAAAATTGCACCTATAATCGGAATTCCAACTTTTTCAGCAAGTTTTACTGCTTTAAGTGCATCAGTAATTGCTGGTAATTCTGGATTTGTAACTATTAATAATTCATCACTTGCTTCTATCGCCGAGATTGCTTCTTTACCTAAACCTGCAGCACCATCAATTAAACAAATATCTGTTAAACCTACTAAATCTAACATTTTATTTTTTAATTTTCCAGGATCAATATTACTTAAATCTTTTAGAGCAATACTTCCAGGAACTATTTTTGTTCCTGATGGATGTAAATAAATAGAATCGGAAATATGGTTTTTTCCTTGTAAAACGTGGTGTATTGTTACCGGAGCAACTGGAACGCCTAAATAAACACCTATGTTGGGTGTAGTTAAATTAGCATCAACCACGGTAACATCTTTTCCAAAGAAATTTAAAGCAGAACCAAGATTAATAGCACTAGTAGTTTTACCTACACCCCCTTTTCCAGAGATTATACCTATAATTTTAGTCATCGTATGAGTCACCTGAGTCTTCCATGGGTTCTCCAGTTATATAACTATGTATAAATTTTATAAATTCTCCGGTGAAAGCATAAAATATCTTTAAAACGTCTATGTTTACTCCCCCCTTGTAATCTTTGCCTTTTTCAAGGCTGTCTATCTTATATTGATTAAGTATTTTATCTACAATCTTTTGGTCTTTTTCATTTAGGGGCACTATAAGTGTAACATTTTTCCTAAATTCTTGTTCTTTGTTATAATAAGCTTTATCAACATTTTTTAATAAGAAATAGAAGCTAATGTGTTGCATAATAAATTCGCTCCTTTCCATAAGTTTGATTAATTCTCTTGCACGTTCTTTAGGTGATTTTGGAACTTCTTCTAATAGGCCTTTTTCTTTTGCACTAATTAATGCGTCTTCTATAGCTACATTATAAATATCTATTAATTTTTTTACTACATTTTTGATTACTTCTGCAGTTCTAGTATATTTTAGAGTCACATCTATAAGATGTTCTGCTCTTTTCATTTCACTTACTGCACGTTCACTCATTCTTTAGAAGCACCTTATCAAGTTTAGAAAGATATTCTCTTGCAGAGACAATATATTCCTTTACTTCTTGAATATTAATTGTTTTAGTTCTATAATTCTCAGAACAGATTACAAATTTTTCTCCTTTGCCAAACGCAATAGGGCTTTTTTTATGTTGTTCCAATATACTATTGACCTCACGTATTAAATGTATCATTTCGTTTGAAAGATTATACCTTCGCAGGCATTTTTCTGCGAGATTTAATTTTAATTCTTGATTTTGGGGTATGGGTGAAATTCTTTTGTATAATCGTTCATATTCCAAAAGTGAATCTGTTTTGTGTTTTAGTGCGAGATTTAAATTATCTAATATTGTTAGCAATAATTTTGGTTCTTGCACAAGTTCATAGGTTACATATGCTAAATGGTCTGCTGTCTTAAAATAATCATTTGCTTTCTGAAAAAGTTCGAGATAGCGTTCCATTTTAGTAGTATAGGTATTGAAGTTTTTAAATATTACCTAAGTTTAAAGATTCTGTTTTTAAACTAATTTCAATCTTTAAGTTTAAGTATAGCTTCTGCAATATCACCTCTTGAATCTTCAAGTGCTTTTACTGCCTCTTTTTTATCACAAGATGTTTGCTGAATTACTAGTTCAACATCTTCATTTGTAAATAATTCTTTTGAAGTTTCAATAATATTACCTGAAATTTGAAATGATTCTTGCCCAGACATATTTACTTTTAGAACTGAAGGTTGAGCAATTGTAATATTTTTATCTTTTAATTTTATTATTACTTCTGAAGCATCAAGTTCTTCTTGTTTTATTCCCATCTGCTTCATAGCTTGTTTTAACATCTTGGGATTTATACCTTGAAACATTTTAATACCTTTAACCTACTATAATTGTTTTTTTAGTTATTAAGAAATATAAGAAAAGGTAAACTATAATTATAATTCCTGTAATAATCATAAATGCTACTGGAGAAATTTCGATTTTGCTTTTGAATTCATCAAAATATCTTACAAGACCTCCAGATCCTGAAGGTAGTCTTATTGTATTATCTGCCATTGCAGTCTTTTTTTAAGTGGGAAGTATTTATATAGTTTTTGAAATAAGAAAAAATTGTAGGCAAGAGATAAGCCGCCTTCTGTAAGTTTAACTTAAAGCCAAACTTTTCCAACATTTAACTAAGCGTCTAATACAAGACTTGCACCATTCCGGGACTAGCAGTTTCATCGCATCCTATTAGCAAATTCAGTTGGTTAGCTCTGAGCTTATTACTAAGCCATTCGCAAACATCATCACAAACTAATAGGCCGTGTCTTTTCTGAGCTGTTGCCATCCTTTTCAGGATCTCTAGTAAACTAGAGTGGTATTGCTTCAGTTTCAAGTAATTGGTAACAATCATTTGATTTCCTGTGGTGGGCGGACTTTCCTCAGCTTAAATCCTTGCGGACAAACCGTCAGTTGGATGTCTTGCCTACTTTTAGAGGTTATAATTAGTAGGTTTATAAATCTTACTTTACGAAATCTTTATATAACTCGTTAAATTAAGTTAAAATATGGTTGTGAATTATGTTAAGACAAACCCCCACAAATCTCAAGCCAAATTAGAAAGTATGAATAATATAATGGCCGTGTGTTTGACGATTTTTGGCATTATGTGGGCTTTTTCTCCTGATAGACTAAATGGCCCAATTTTATTACAGTTTGTTCTTGCAATTCCTCTTTTATATGTTTCTGGTCTTGCTTATACTAAGGTTGCTTATAGAAAAGAGGTTAAATTTTGGGATAATTTCGGGTGGTTTACTAGCACTGTAGCTACAGCTTTTGTGCTTAATATAGTTGGAATTTTAATTTTCCTTTTGGGGCGTGTACAAATTGCTTCAATCATTTGATTTCCTGTGGTGGGCGGACTTTCCTCAGCTTAAATCCTTGCGGACAAACCGTCAGTTGGATGTCTTGCCTACTTTTAGAGGTTATAATGCGTGTCTTTATAAAGGTTTCTTTAAAAATAGAAATGTTTAAAAGCAAAGACTATTCAAAATCTAATTTTCGAAATTTAAAATAAAGGAGGGTTAAAATGTGTGAAGAAAGCAATTATAATTTGATGAAAGGTAGTGTGATTGTGGGTGCGTTAGATGGGAATAATTTAACTGGAAATACCCAACAAGTTTATGATTTTAATCCAGATGGAGAATCAGATAGTTTATATGCAAGGGCTTGCGCACATGCAGGAATTCCATGGCCTGGTGCGCCTAAACTAATTAGAGAATCTTCAGATTTAGTTAAAATTGTTGAAGCAGGCTCAAGGGAATTAGGCTTAGCAAAACAAGTTAATGAAGAAGTTCTCGTGGATTCTTAAATTCAGAAGTTTAATAAAGTCTTTTTTCTTTTTCTTTTTATGGTAATTTATTCACATTCTAGATTAAATACTTTTGAACAGTGTCCTTTAAAGTTTAAGTTTGTATATATTGATAAAATAGAACCAGAAGTAAAACAAAATATTGAAGGGTTTATGGGTAATAGGGTTCATGAAGCTCTTGAGAAATTATATTTAGATTTAAAATATCAAAGATTAAATGAATTAAAAGACTTAATTTTATTTTATAATTCTAGATGGGATCAAGAATGGAGTAATGAGATTGCAGTAATAAGGCAAGAATATACATCTGAAGATTATAAAAAAATTGGTGAGAAGTGTATAGTAGATTATTATAATCATTATTTTCCATTTAATCAAGATAAAACGATTGAATTGGAAAAACAGATTCAAATTAGATTTTATGATGGTGAAGAATTTTTATTAACTGGTTTTATTGATAGACTTTCTTGTTTAGATGATGGAACTTATATAATTCATGATTATAAAACTTCAGGAAGTTTACCTACACAAGATAAGATAGAAGATGATAGGCAATTAGCATTATATTCTATTGCAGTAAGACAAATGTATAAGGATTGTAAAAGGGTAAAATTAATTTGGCATTATTTGGCTTTCGATAAAGAAGTTTCAACAGAAAAAACTGAAGAAGAATTAGAAGAGTTAAAGAAAAATATTATTGCAGTAATTAGAAAAATAGAATCCACAAATGATTTTAATCCTAAGATGTCTCCACTTTGTGGTTGGTGTCCATTTAAACAGCTTTGCCCCGGTTTTAAACATCTTTATATGCAAGATGGAAAATTGGAAGTAACTGATAGAGTTGTAAATTCTGGAAAAGATTTAGTTGACGAATATTCCGAATTAAATCAATTAAAAGAAGAAACTGAAAAGAAAATTGAAGATTTAAAAAATAGAATAATTAAATATGCTTTAGAAAATGAATTAACTACTATTTATGGTGAAGATAATAAAATTTCAATAAGTTCAAGGCAAAGTTTGAGTTTTCCAAAGAAAAATGATTTGAATAGAGCAGAATTTGAAACTTTAATAAAAACTTTAGGCCTGTGGGATGAATTAGGAACAGTTGATGTTTATGAATTAGCAAAAAGAATTAATAATCATGAGTTGCATCCCGAAATTATGAAACTTCTTGAAAAGTTTGTAGACAAAGTAAATAACACTCAAATAAGATTAAGTAAGAGATATTATGGTTAATCTGGGTTTATGTTTGAACGAAAGGTTTATAAATAAGCTTCTTTTAGATTAAATTAAGACTTCTGAAAAAGGTGTTAATAAGAATGAATAAAGCGGAAGAGCACATAAACAAGGGAACAACAACTGTTGGAATAGTATGTAAAGAAGGAATCGTTCTTGGAGCAGATAAAAGAGTTACTTTGGGCGGAGCTTATGTTTCTCATAAATCTTTTGATAAAGTCTATAAAATTACAGAAAATCTTGCAATAACCACTGCAGGAACTGTTTCAGATGTTCAATTAATTACCAAATTAATTAAAGCAGAACTTTCATTAAGAAGAATAAGAACAGGTAGTGATGCTACTGTGAGAGAAGCTGCAAATTTGTTTTCAGGAATAGTTTATCAAAATATTAGAAAATTCAGTCCTATTTTAGGAGTAACTGGATTTTTACTTGGTGGAAAAGATAGATCTGGTTTTGCATTGTATGAAATTGGTCCAGATGGTTCAGTAATGTTGCATGAAAAATATGCTGTTGATGGTTCAGGCATGATGATGTGTTGGGGTGTATTAGACACTTTATACAAACCGGATTTAAGCATAAGTGAGGGAACAGATTTAGCAGTTAAAACAATAAGTGCAGCAATGCAAAGAGATACTGCAACTGGAGAGGGAATAGATATAGTAACAATAACTAAAGACGGAGTAAAAAAAGTTTTAACTAAAATAGTAGAAAGTAAATTAAGTTAAATTTTATATTAAACATTTTCTAGTAAACTAAAAATTTTGGAAATAAAAGTAAAATGATATCAATTTTAAAAGAAATCTTAAAAGAAGTTCCTAATAAGGCAGAAATATCTGAAGCTTTGTTTGAAGGTGCAAATATTGTTTTGTATACTAAGAATAGAGAATTTTTTCTGGATAATAATGGAATAATTAAAGAAATAGTAAATAAAATTAAAAAAAGAATAGAAGTAAGACCCGACCCTTCTTTGGCATTAGGGTTAGAAGCAGCAGAAAAAGAAATAAGAAAAATTATTCCTGAAGAAGCGGGAATAAATGAGATTACATTTGATCCAACAAGATCAAGAGTTATAATTGAAACAGATAAACCAGGAGTTGCAATTGGAAAAACTGGTGAATTACTAAGAGAAATAAGAAAAAATACTATGTGGGTGCCAACTGTAAAAAGAACACCTGCAATAAGATCAAAAATTATTGAAAATATTAGAACTGTTCTTTATGAAAATAATGATTTTAGAAAAAAATTCTTAAACTCTGTTGGAGAAAGAATTTATGCAGGATATACTCATGAAAGAAGAAATGAATGGGTAAGAGTTACTTTCTTGGGTGGAGCAAGAGAAGTAGGAAGATCTTGTTTATTATTACAAACTCCTGAGTCTAAAATATTATTAGACTGTGGAATTAACACTGCTGCAGATCAACAGAATGCGTATCCTTTTTTTGATGCGCCTGAATTTAATATAAATGATATTGATGCAGTTGTAATAAGTCATGCTCACTTGGATCATTGTGGTATGGTTCCTTTATTATTTAAGTTTGGATATACAGGCCCAATATATTGTACTGCGCCAACGAGAGATACCATGTCTTTATTGGCTTTAGATTTTATAGGTGTTGCATACAAAGAGGCTAAAGAAGGTTTGTTTACTGTTACAGATGTTAAAGAAATGGTAAAGCATACTATTTGTTTAGACTATGAAGAAGTTTATGATATTACTCCTGATGTAAGAATAACTTTGTATAATGCTGGACATACTTTAGGTTCAGCAATGGTCCATCTTCATATAGGAAATGGTTTACATAATTTGTTATACACTGGAGATTTTAAATATGTAAGAACCAGGGCTCTTGAGCCAGCTGTTTCAACTTTCCCAAGGTTAGAGACTTTAATAATTGAAAGTACTTATGGTGGAAAAGATAATAATTTATTGCCAAGAAAAGAATCAGAACAACAATTAATTGAGACTATAAATAGAATTCTTGAGAGGGGCGGAAAAGCTTTAGTCCCAGTTTTGGGAACAGGAAGAGCACAAGAAATTATGTTAATTTTAGAAGAAGCAATCAAAGCGGGAAAAATAAAAGAAATTCCAATTTACGTTCAAGGAATGGTTTGGGATGTTACTGCAATTCATACAGCATATCCTGATTTCTTAGATAAAAATATCAGAAAAGGAATTTTCCATAAAGATCATAATCCTTTTTTATCACCTATATTTAAGAGAGTTGGAAGTGCAAAAGAAAGACAAGATATTATAAAAGATGAAGGTCCTTGCGTTATTTTAGCAACATCGGGTATGTTAACTGGTGGAGCTTCAGTTGAGTTTTTCAAAGAAATGGCTGAAGATGCAAGACATGCAATTATATTTGTTTCTTATTTAGGTGTTGGATCTTTAGGTAGAAGAGTTCAGAGTGGAGAAAAAGATATTAATATTTCTAGTGATGGAAAAACTGAAATGATTAGAGTTAGAATGGAAGTTGTAACTATAGATGGCTTGTCTGGACATGCAGGAAGAAGTGAATTAGTCAAATTTGTGAGTTCATTAGAACCACAGCCCAAAAAAATAATCATTAATCATGGAGAATCCTCAAGATGTTTAGACTTGGCTTCAAGTTTGCATAAGTTGAGAAATGTTGAAACTAATGCACCTAAAGATTTAGAGGCTATTAGAATCAAATAGTGTGGATAATTCAGATTATTATTTGGATAGAAGTAAAATCAATTCTATGTTTAGATCTTATTTAGAAGAGAATTAATTTATTATTTCTGTTTCTTCGTTAGTTCCAACACCAAATTTTAATGCTTCATCTTTATCTATATGAATTACGGTTGTAAATCCTTTTTTTATTCTTACATTTAAATGTTCTATTATTCTTCCTGAGCTAAGTACTTTTGCGCTTACTCTTGAACCTTCAGTTAAATGATGTTTTTGTGCATCTTCAGGAGAAACATGAATATGGCGTTTTGCGATTATTAAACCTTCATCAATTGCAATTCCTGATTTTGGGCCATCAATAAAAATTCCTGGCGTGTCTGTTATGTCTCCAGAAATTCTTAATGGAACTTCGTTTAATCCTAATTTAGATAAATCAGATTTTAAAATTTCAACTTGAGTTTGGGCTCTTGCAGGACCTACAATTCTAATTTCTTTTATTTGTTTTTCAGAATCTAATAAATTAGAAATAGTAACTGTTTCTTCTGCTGCAAAATCATTTTGTTGAGATAGTTTTCTTTTTATTTTTAGTTTATAATTATTTCCAAATAAAGAATCTAAATCTTCTTCTGATAAATGTATGTGCCTATTTGAAATTTCAATTTTAACTTTTAATGCCATCTATATAGAAAAATAAATTATTTGTTTTTAAACTTTTTGTTTTATTTGGCTTTATTTAAGGTTTTTAGAGACTTTTAACAGTTTTTCCCACTGTTCATCAGTTGATTTTTGCAGTTTTTCAAGAAGTAAGTTATTTTCTGGTTTAAAAAGGTGCTTAAATCTACCTTGAAGTCTTAAATAAGAATTTACACTCTTTTGAATTTGTGGTTTATAATTTAAGATATAATTTCCATTTTCATATTCATATAATGGCCAGAAATTTGTTTCTGTTGCTAGTTTTGCAATTGTAATTGTTATGTTTGGTGGATGTTTCCAACCTAAATTACAGGGTGATAAAACATTTAAGAAACTAGGGCCTTTTGTTTCAAATGCTTTTTTTGCTTTTCTTGAAAGATCTTCCAAATCAAAGACACTTGCTTGTGCAGCATAAGGTATTTTATGTGCGATTACAATTTCCATTAAATTCTTTTTGATTTGTTCTTTACCATGATGAATTTTTCCATCTGGTGTTGTTGTAGTTGTAGCACCGAAAGGAGTTGAACTTGATCCTTGAACCCCTGTATTGTGGACTACAATTCCGTCGGCTATAAAATTATGTGCTCCTTCAACACTTAAATCAATTGTTGATTCTTCTTTTATAAATTTAATAGAAATTATTTTTTCAGTTCCAAAATTTTTATTTCCTGCAAAAAAGTCTTTTTGTTTTGTTTGAGAGATATATTTATCAATTAATAACCTCTTTTTTTTACTAAAACAGATATAACCATAAGTAGAATCTTTTAACAATTTTCTATAAACTACATGCGTTCCTTTTAATTTTTTTTGTAAATGTATTTTTCCTACTCTATAATTGCAGGTTTGCAGAAGTAATCTTAAGGTTTTTAAAAGATCGATGCTCGCAGATATATATCTTTTACTATTTTTTATTTGATATCCATCTGAAAGCATTAATCCTTGTATAAAAGCTTCTTTTTCTTTAAGTGGCAGAGTGAATATCCAAGCAGGCACTATTTTATTTTTTGCACCTTTATTAAATTTTAAAGATTCTATAAATCTTACTAAATTTAAAGAATAAATATAAACATAGTTTTTATCTTTTGGTTTAAGCGATATATTAAATATTTTTTTATAGAGAGTTATTAACCTCTCGCGCCCTTTTTTATTGCGGGGTAGTGCAAAACCTACTTCTGCCTTAGATTCTCTTATCCATCCATCGCCCATATATAATCCTAAAAATTCCATTAAATTTGTAGAACTTATTTTTGGTAAATTTATCTCATTTATTTTATTTACTTTGTAATCTCCTTTTTTAGATATTTTTATTTTATCAAAACTGAAACTTTTTTCATTATTTATTTTCTTTAAAGTTATAATTTCATTGCCTACTTTTAAATCTTTTAATTTCTTCCAAATAAATTGAGCTTTTTTACCTCGCCCATTTCGTTTTAATATTAGAAAAGGGTGATTATCTGTTGTTTTTATTGAATGATGAAATGTGTTAAGTTCATACACTTTTTTAATACCATTATTAAATTTACCTATACATTTTTTAGTAATCAGTTTATGAGCATTTTCATCAAAAGCATAGATCAATTCTCCAACTTTAACATCCATTACTTTTTTTAACCCTTCTTTAGTCATAATTAGGCTATCTAAGCTTAGACAATTCATATAAGCTTCATTGTCATAAACTACAAATACTATATCATGCCCACGTTCTAATGTTCCTGATAAAGACTGAAGTCCAATGTCGTAAGATCCACCGTCTCCAGCAAAGGCAATGAATTTAACGTCTTCTTTTTTTAATTTTGGATCCTTTTTCTTTAATGCTTTAAATGCAGTTTCTACACCTGAAATTGTTGCACCTGCATTTTCAAATGCACTGTGAATAAATGGAACTTTCCATGAAGAATAAGGGTAAATTGTTGAGACAACTTCTAAACAACCTGTTGCAGCACAGACAACTACTTTTTTATCTGTTGATGCGAGAATAGTTTTCACGATAATTGGGAATGCACACCCCGCACAAGCTCTATGCCCTGATATAAACTGAGTATCCTTTTGAGCCAGTTCTTTTATTGTTAAATCTTTCATTCTCTTACACCTATATATTTTTTTGAATTATTTAAAATATTTTTTATATCTTGTTTGTAAATTTCTCTTCCACCAATTCCAAATACATGACTTATTAATTCAGGTTTTTCTTTTAGATCATAAAGTGCAGATTTGATTTCTGAATATAGGGGTGGATAAGAACCATAGCTTTCTGAACGATCTAAGATTATAATTCTTTTTTTATCTTTTAGAATATTTTTTATTTCTTCATGGGGGAATGGTCTAAATAAGTTAATTTTTAATAGGGCAAGATTTAAACCTTCATCAATCATACTTTTTATTGTTCCTGCTGTTGAAGATAAAGCCACAATTACATCTTTTGTATTTTTATTTCCATAATATTCAAAGAAATTATAATTTCTTCCTGAGATTTTTGAATATGCTTTTGAAATTTCTAAATATTTTTGTTTTGCTTTTTCCATTGCTTGCGAAATTTGAATTTTTGTTTCAAAATTATAGTCTGTTAGTTGTAAGGCACCAAAGGTTTTCGGTTTTTTAAATTCAAGTAAAGAAAACTTTGGTTTATAATTTCCTATAAATAATTTTGCTTTTTTGTCTTCTAGAATGCATAAATTTTCCACACCATGAGAAACAATAAAACCATCTTGCATGATCATTACTGGAAGATTTATCGACTCTGCAAGTTTTACTGCTATTAAATTGAAATCATAAACTTCTTGACAGTTTTCAGAATATATTTGAATCCAACCAGAATCTCTGCAATTCATAGAATCTGAATGATCACAATGAATATTTATTGGTGAAGATAATGCTCTATTTGTAATGTTCATAATTACTGGAAGTCTTAATCCCGAGGTAACTCCTAATATTTCAAACATTAAGGCTAAGCCTGCTGATGAGCTTGCAGTCATTGTTCTTGCACCTGTTGCTGAAGCACCAACACAAGCACTTAGGGCACTATGTTCTGATTCTACTCTAATCAATTCTGTGTCTATTAAACCATCTGCAATAAATTCTGAGAATTTTTCAATTATATGGGTTTGAGGAGTGATAGGATAGGCTGAAACTACATCTGGGGCTATTTGACGCATTGCTTCTGCACTGGTTTCTGCACCAGTTAATATTTTGTTTACCATTTTATTCAAAATCCTCTTCTTGCATTGTTAAGGCCCCAGAACTACAAACAGTAACACAAATTCCACAACCCTTACAATAATCATAATCTATTTTTGTGATAACTCCTTTTTTTTGTAAAATGCATGACTCTGGACAGTAAACTACGCATTTTAGACATTTAGTACATTTTGCTTTATTATAAATTGGTTTTTTTGTTCTCCAATCTCCTGTTTTAAATTCTTTAGAAGTGTTTGAGTTAAGCAAACCTCCAATTTCCATTTCTGATGATTTTTTTAGTATCATTTTGTTTATTTTATTGAATTATATCCTAAATCTATTAAATCTAAATTCGCTTTTATCTTTTGTTCATCTAATTTGTCTTTAAATAAGTTTGTGAATGCTTTTTTTACTGAATCTAATTTTACTGAATTGCTTATTTTTATAAATACACCTAACATGATTGTATTTGGTTTTATATCTCCTAATTTTTCTTGTGAAATTTTGTTTGCATTTATTAAATAATTTTTAAATTCTTTATTTTTTGGAATCTTTGTAGAATTTAAAATAAATTTAGTTTCTTTTTTTGTTTTTTGATAAAAATTTTCTGAATGTGCAATAAATTTATCTATTACAAGGATATAATCTGCAGAGGTTATGGGTTCATAATCTTTTATAAAATTGTTTGAAACTTTTATGTATGCTCTTACTGGCGCACCTGTTCTTTCAGGACCATATTCTGGGAAAGCTTTGATATATTTTCCTTCTAGAGCAAATGCTTCTGCAAGTACTTGTCCTGCACTTTTTGCGCCTTGACCTCCGCGCCCATAGATTATAATATTTAAGTTCATGATTATACATTTTTAATGATATTTATAAAGGTTTATATTCTTTAGTAAACGACTTAAGTAAATTATAATATCAAATGCTTTTAAATTAAGATATAAAAAGAATTAAGTTATTTATTAACTAGAAAACGGTAGATTATATAACCAAATTATGTCGTTTTCTACTTTTTTATATTGTTGAAAGTAGCTAATAGAGAATAATAATCTTAATAAAGCAAATTGAGTGGAAAATTTGTATGATTAATAATCTTTTAGTTGTTGGTGGCTCAGGATATCTTGGAAGTAATTTTGCTAAGAAGTTTAAAAGTGAGAATCCTCAGTTTAAAGTGGCTGTTTATGATCAAGTTTCTCCTATTCAACCTGATTTGTTAGGTTCTATGGATAATTTTTATTCTGGAGATATAAATGATAAAAATATAGAAAATATAGTTAAAAATGGTAAGTATAATACCCTAATTAATTTTGCTGCAGTGCGAAGTAATCCCCTATCAAAAAAATTAGGTGGTCAAATAGATTATGATTTTTTAGATTCTTCACCTTTGGGTAGAACAAATAAATATGGTGTTATAAATTTGTATGGAATCGCTAAGAGAACTGGAATTAAATTGATTCATGTTTCTACTGCAGAAGTGTATGGTAGACTTGATTTTGAAGGAGAAGAAGATCTTCAATGTAAAGAAGAGAGTTTTTGTAATCCAGAATCTCCTTATGCTTATTCAAGATATGAAGGAGAAAAAATTTTGCTTGATGGAGATTATGAAAATGCAGCCATAGTTAGAGTTTCTAATTATTTTGGTCCTGCTCAACCATTATATTATTTAATTCCAATTTATGCAGTGAATACTTTGGTAGATAAGGAAGCACCATTATATCCGGAGGGCACTTGGATGGATTGGGTGTATTTAGATGATGTTCTTGATGGATTAAGTCTAGTTGTAAAGAAGGGTATTGGGCAAAAATATTGTAAAGAATTTAAAGCCGAGGTTTATAATTTGGCAGGAAGAAGCGATAAAGAATCAAGAATAACTCATAGTATGCTTTTAGATTATATTTCTAATTACTATTCAAGTAATGTATCCACTTTTAATTTAAGTAAGAATAAAAGAAGGGAATATAGAGCGAAAAGATCTATCAATTCAGATAATCTTAAACTTTTGGGCTGGAATCCAAATTCAGATAACAGAGAAGAATTTAATAAATTTCTTAACAAAACTTTAGATTGGTATAGGGATAATACTTGGTTTTGGGAAAATGAACTTTGTAGTTCTAAGTATAAAGAGTGGTATGCCAAAACCTATGGGAAAGAAGCTGTTCAATTAGTTAATAAATCTAATCAAAACTAATTTAAACCTTATTATTTTTATACTAATATGTCTAAAAATATTTTAGTTACAGGACATCATGGCTTTATTGGAAGTCATTTTGTCAAGTATATCTTAGATAAAGATGAGAATATCAAAGTTGTTGGTTTAGACAATCATTCTTATGCTGGTAGAGGTGGAAATTTTAACAGATTTGTTGTTTTAAACAAAGAAAAATTTATTGACTTAAATGGAGATATAACTGATGATAAGGGAGTAGTTCAAATTTTAAAAGATTATTATATTAATGCTATAATCAATTTTGCTGCTGAGTCTCATGTTGACAGAAGTTTGCAAGAAGCAGATATTTTTTATAAAACAAATGTAGAGGGTGTGAGAAATTTGGCTGAGCAAGCTTCTAAAGTAGGTATTGAGAAATTTTTACAAGTTTCAACTGATGAAGTTTATGGCCCTGTTCAAATTCTTCATTCTAGTAAAGAAATTGATTTAGTAAATCCAACTAAATCAAGTAATTATGCTGTTTCTAAAATGAAGGGTGAATTAGTTTTAGTTGAAGAATTTCCAAATTTAATTTGGAATATTACAAGAGGAACAAATAATTTTGGAACCCACCAATATCCTGAGAAGTTTGTTCCTACTGCAATAACTCATGCTGTATGCGGATTAAAAGTTCCTATATATGGGGATGGAAAGCAAATTAGAGATTGGCTTTTTGTAGAAGATCATTGTAGAGGAATATGGGAAGTTGTTAAGAAAGGGAAACCTTATGAAATTTATAATATGGGTGGAAAGAATGAATTAGAAAATATAGATGTATTAAATTATATTTTAAATTATTTAGATAAAAATTATGGTATTAAAGCTGAAACTGTTAATACTTTGGATAGACAAGATCATGATAGAAGATATTCCGTAGATACGACTAAAATTGAAAGGACATTTAATTTTAAACCAAGTATACAAAGTAAACTTGATTTTTTTGAAATGTTGGGAAAAGTTGTAGATTGGTATGTTAAAAATCCTGGATGGTGGATACCTCTTAGAAAATCAAAAGAATTTATAGAATATTTTAATTCTAATAAATCTTATATGAGTGTAATGGAACCTATTACTTCTGAACATACAAAAAAATTAGAAGAAAGGTTGAATTATAAAATCTAGTTCTTACATCATTTCAGGCATATCGCCTGGAGAAGGCATATTTTTTGATGATGAAGCGGCAATAACATCATCAATTCTTAAGATTAAAGTTGCAACTTCTGATGCAGATTTTATTGCTTGAGTTTTAATTTTTAGAGGTTCAATTACGCCAGCATTCCAAGCATCCCAGATTTTACCTGTATAAACATCAATTCCTGCCCATTTTTTTCCTTCGTCGTGTTTTTGTTTTAAGTTTGCTAAAATATCTATGGGATCTAAACCTGCATTTTCTGAAAGTGTTTTTGGAATAATTTCCATTGCATCTGCAAAGGCTAAAACTGCCAATTGTTCTCTACCACTTAAAGTGTTTGAGAATTCTCTTAAGTTTCTTGCAACTTCTACTTCTGGAGCTCCTGCACCAGCAACTACTTTTTTGTATTTAACTGCTGCGATTACATCTCCAAGTGCATCTTTAATTGCTCTTTCAACTTCATCAATAACATGCTCTGTTCCACCCCTAATAAGTATAGTTACAGCTTTAGGATTTTTACATTCTTTAATATAGGTCATTTCTTCATCACCTGTTTTTTGTTCTTCAACTAAACCTGATTCTCCTAAATCTTCTTTTCTTATTTCTTTTATGTTAGAAACTATTCTAGCACCTGTTGCTCTTGCTATTTTATTTATATCTGATTGCTTAATTCTTCTTGAAGCGTAAATTCCTGCTTTTGCAAGTAAATGTTGGGCATAATCATCAATTCCTTTTTGAGTGAAAACTACATTTGCACCTGTTTTTACTATAGCATCAACCATATTTTTAATCATTCTTTCTTCTTGATCTAAGAAAGCTTGCATTTGCATAGGATCATTAATTTGTATTTTTGCGTCTGTTTCTGTGTTTTTAATTTCTACTGCACAATCTAACAAAGCGATTTTTGCATTTTTAATTTTCTTTGGCATATTTGAATGAACTCTTTCTTTGTCTAAAACAATTCCAGAAATTAAAGTTGATTCTTCAACTCCACCACCAATTTTCTTTTCTATTTTTATATTTTCAATGTCTGCATCATCTCCCTCTGCAATTGCTTTTACAGATTTAATTACGATTTCAGAAAGAACTTCTTTTGAAGCTTCTGCACCTTTTCCAGTCATTGCAGTTATTGCAATTTTTTTAAGTAGATCTAGATTATCTTTAGAAATATCTTCAGCTATATTATTAAGAATAATAATCGCTTTTTCTGAAGCGATTCTAAAACCTTTAATTATTACAGTTGGGTGAATATTATCATCAATTAATTTCTCAGCATTTTTTAATAATTCTCCTGCTATTACTACTGCAGTAGTTGTTCCATCACCAATTTCATTTTCTTGAGTTTTTGCAACTTCAACTATCATTTTTGCAGCAGGATGTTCAATTTGCATTTCTTCTAGAATTGTAACACCATCATTTGTAATAACTACATCACCCATAGCACTAACCAACATTTTATCCATGCCTTTAGGACCTAATGTAGTTCTAACAGTTTCTGCAACTATTTTTGCAGCTAGAATATTGTTTCTTTGAGCTGGTCTTCCTGAACTTCTTTGTGTGTTTTCAGATAAAATATATACCGGTTGTTTATCAGTCATTTTAACTCCTTTTAAATATAGAGGTGTAAGGCTTATAAAACTTTATTAAGGATTTAATCCCAAAGATAGACTTTAGTTATTTGGGAAACTTCTTTTGAAGGATATATGGTTTCTGCTAATTCATTTGGTTTGAACCATAATTTAATTTCACGTTCTGCTGTTTGTGGAGAATCAGATGCATGAACTACATTTTCCCATAGGCCAGAGGTTCTTACTCTGCCATATCTTGCTCTAATAGTATCTGTATCTGCATTTTCTGGATTTGTTGAACCTAAAATATCTCTTACTTTTTTAATTGCACCTTCCCCTTGATAGACCATTGCAAGTACTCTTGGTTGATTGTGCAATTGCCCTCTAATATATTGCACAAGTTCATTAAAGAAAGGTTTTCCTATTTGTTCTTTATAATGTTCTTTTGCAAGTTCGTCAGAAACCTTAACTATTTTTGCACCAACAATTTTTAATCTTGTTTCTGTAAGCGCAGTTATTATATTTCCTGTTAAAGACCTAAGAAGTCCATCTGGTTTGATGATAACTAAGGTTTGTTCAATCATTTTGGAATGTTTTTATTTCTTTTTGCTCGTAACCCATTTTAAGTCACGACTTTTTCTATTTAATTTAAGCATATTTTTTTGACATTTACCTGAACAAAAAAATAAAGGTTTTCCATCTTTTTTTACAAAGACTTTACCATTATATTCAAATTCTGAATCGCAAAAGGAACATCTCATTATTTTCTCCTTGACTGGATTAATTTTCTAGCTTCAATTTCAGTTTCACGAAGCATTAATATATCTCCAAGCCTTACAGGACCTTTAGTATTTCTTCTTATTACTTTTCCTTGATCTTCACCAGAAAGAATTTTACATCTGACTTGGGTAACTTCTCCACGCATACCTGTTCTTCCAACAACTTCTTCAACTTGCGCGGCAACTGCATCTTTAAAATTTACATTACCTGCTTGTTGTTGTTCGGTATTTTCTTCGTCCTTTCTCTTTCTTATTATTTTGCTACCCATTTTACTTTAAGTCTTCTGAAATTTCACTTATTAATTCTTTAGAATTTCCTTCTTCTGTAATTGCTACAGCAGTTGTTGATACAGGAAGTCCAGCCGCAGTTCCTAATTCTTCTTTTTTAGATACTTCAACTATTGGAATCTTTTTTTCAGCACATAATGCTGGCAAATGCATTACAATTTCTATAGGGTTTGTATCTGAAGCTATTACAACTAATTTTGCAGTGCCTCTTTCTACAGCTTTTGTAACTTCATTGCCGCCTTTTTTTAATTTTCCTGTTGTTCTTGCTAACTCTATTGCTTCTAAAGCCTTTTCAGCAGTTTGTTTAGGTGTTTCTTTTTCTAGAATCATTTTATTTACCTCGTTTCATTGGTTTTGAAAAGAAAATAAGTGGTATGTTTAAATACTTTTCCATATAAGACTGTAAAATGAAAGTAGTACATAAATTTTTGTTGAATTCTTGTCAAAACCGGGTTAAAACAGGTTTAGAAGTGTTAAAATTTGAGGTAATCCTTATTAATCTTTGGTTGAAAGATAAAACGAAACTGATGCGTTTCTTTATTTTATTTTTTATACAATCAGGTTAATATATTAACTATTGTTAACATTAGATACAAAAAGAAAGGCCAAAATTAATTGGCCTTCAATTAGTTTTTTCAGATTTTGTCCCGTACTTGTAAAGGTAGAAGTTTCTTTCTAACCACCTTATAATTCCCGTTTTTTGCGAGGATTATAATCTCAAGAATCTGCCAGATTTCTTTACTGATATTATTAGAAATATTAAGCCTGTCCCTAAACGCTTCCAAGAACGGCTTTTTTAAATCCAGCTTTTCAGTAAGGATGATTAAGACTCGCTCAACAATCCCGGGGTGGGTTCCAAAAAGCTTATAAGGGGTTTTTGTGTGAAGAAATTCTATTTCTTCCATTCTCCCCTGCTGGGCTAAAGTAATATAGATTTCACCGAGATCTTCAGGAGAAATAATTGGTGTTTCCCTTGAGTTCTCAATAAAATCCAGAAGGCTAGCTGTTTTATTGGCTTTTATCAGCTCGACTGCCCACAAAGAAAGACCTAAAAGCAAACTTCCTCTTTCTAACATAAATAATCCTCCTTTGGATTTAGTTGATTTGAAAAAAGAAAAAGTCAGCTTTAATCAATTAAGAAAAGAGTCGACCTTAAAATATTTATTTCCCTGCATACTGCTTTATGCGTTCATATTGTCTGAAGAAATAAGGTAAGTTTTCTTTTTCCATAGGCCATCTAATCCCTCGAGGAAAATTTTCTTTATCTCGAAGAATCCAATCGGAATACTTAGGCTCATAAGCAATTAGTTTATTACTCGCTACGTTTGCGACTTCTCGCAAATCGTCTCTGTTGATAATTTCCGTGCTACTATCATCGGTCCATTCAATCCAGCTATCAGATAAAGAAATATTATTGATTAATACAATATCAAATTCATATAATGTATCAATAAATATGTCAATAAAGAGGGGAGAAGTATCTAATCTATTTTCTTCTCTGAATAAAACCTCTTTAGGTAAGGCCGCGTTTATACGAAAGAGAACAAATGACTCAAAATTAGCAATAAGTGCTAATTGTTCACTTTTATTCATAAATCTGCATATTTCCCAGGTATGTATAGGAATTGTACCAAACGGATAGGCAGACTTATAATCAGTAAAGAATTCAGCAGCTTTATTGAATAACTCCCAATCTATTTCTTTTTGTTGAATGCTACAAACCTCTTCGATTAAGCGATTTTTAATGTAAACGTCTGTTTCTGCAGAATAGAGATTCATCATCTTTTCTGTTATCTTTTGAAGGAGATTTTCTGCTTCTGCGTTCTGAACCGCAAAGAGTAAAACAAAAATTGATAAAACAAAAAGTATCTTTTTCATAAAATAAATCCTCCTTTGGATTTAGTTGATTTGAAAAAAGAAAAAACTGCCTTGCATAATTTAACTTATACAAGGCAGTTTGATTTTGAATAAATAACTCTTTTCGATTAAAATTCTCATTGCCATGGATTAGGGAAGAATACTTTCCCAAACTACAAGGGTAGAATCTGCCCCTACTTTTATTATCAAATCTTTTACTGCTTTGATTGAGTCTTTATTAATAACCTTTTCTTCATTTAGATAAGAAATGATAATCTCCCCAGTTTCTAAAATTTCTTTTATTGTTAGTTTTTTTTCTTGAAACGAGATGACACTTCCATCAGTAATAGAATATTTTTTTCCTATGCTTACTCTTCCAGTGAAAGCATCTGCTTGCCAGTTAGGATTTTCTAAAATTGAAAAACTGAAGGAGTGTTTTCCTATCCCAATTTTATCTGCAGGTAATTCAAAAGAGAATTCATTTTCATAAGAAATAGGTCTGAGAATGAAAGGAACTTCTTCGTTACACCCTCCAACGATAAGTGAGATTATTCCCGTGTTAGAAATGTTCATACAGTTAGTCAATGTAACTTTTACAGAGACTGTTTCAGAAGCTTCAAAATAGGGCTGGCTGATATAAATCTTTTCGCCCATATCAACTTGTGTAAGGGGCGAAGTAAAAGTATAGCCGGCCACCATTTTAAAGCCCATTTGATACTTATAAATATGAATTATCCACGTGTCAGAGCCTTCTTCATAAGGCAATAGGGGTTGTGTATTTACTGCGGGTGTAGATGAAATCGGATTTTTTTCCGTACAACCTGTTACTAAAATTAATGCCCCCAAAATCAAAACAAAAAATAATCTTTTCATGATAGCACCTCTTTTTTAAAATATTAAATCATCCAAGCTTCTCCAAGGATATTTCAAAGAATCAGTAAAATTAATCCAAAATCAATAAAGTAAAAACTAACAAAAAACAAAAAGCTAGGGAATAACCTCCTTTTAGGGTTTTTGGTTAGACCAAGTCTTTAGATACATAATATTTAATTTTAAGCTTAAAAACCTTAGAATGTTTAAAAAACTAATGTAATTTTTATAGGTTTTATGCCTTAAGTTTATTAATCGGCTAGATTAACAACCAAATGTTTTTTATCGGGTACAGAGATATATACTTCTTCTCCGCCTTTAAGATTTAAGCTTCGAGCAACATCTCGATTAATATACATCCCTAATCTATCTTGAGATAATTTTATTATTTTCTGTTTGATTTTTAAGGGGGTGTCTTTTAATTCTTGTATAACTTTTTCAGAAGATATTGGTTCAAACTCAAAGTAATCACAATCAGGACATTGATAACTAATAGCTTTGTTTTTAGCACCTTGTACTTTAACTTCCACTTTTTTTAGTTCTGAGCTACAATTTGGGCATGTCAAAGATCTTTTAGATTTTGGATTACCCAAAAATTTCTCAAATTTTTGTTGTTTCATTTTTAATCACCTTTTTTAGCATTTATTACATACAAAATACTATTTTTTATTTCAAAAAGGATATAATATCCATCCTTCTCAATTTCGAATTTATTTCCTTTCTTTTTTGGATTTTTTTGTTCTAAAAATTATTTCAATAACTTTATCCCATGGAACAGCCTGTTCATGTTCTTCAATATAATGTTCTGTTGGTTGTATTTCTATAAAATAAACCATAATATCAATCCTACTACAATTATGTAGTCATAACTACTATATAAATCTTTCTATCTTTTATAAACCCCCGAGCGCACTAGTTTCATAAAAGGGGGAAGAACTTAAATATCAGTTGATTTATATATAAATAAACTGGCGCAATGCTTTCGTAAAAAAGTGAATTGCGTCGGGCTTGATAGATAAAAATTAGAATTCAGCGTTTATAGGGTTTAAGGTTTAATGCAATGCTTCGTAAATAGCAGGCAAAGTGAAAGTGCGGCGTCGAAAATAGCTGAATTCTTGTCAAAACCGTATCAAAACCTGTTTTGAGGTTTAAAATTGACAATTTTGTTTATTAAAGGGGTTTACAAATAATTTTTTATACTTTTACTTATTTAATAGTCATACTCGCAGCTTTAATCTTCATAATCAATAATTCTTGGGAGTTTAGTTGAGCTTTAAGCCAGTCAAATAATTGTTCTATATTATGTCGTTTTGTTTTAATCTTTTCAAAGTCTTTTTTTAAACTTTCGAAATGAATCATAGCAAGATTAAACTTATCTTCATTTGGGTGTATGTTAAATTCCATCCATATACTCTTAAACATAGCGTAACTCTCCATAACATTTGCAAAATCTATAGACTCTTGTTTCAAAGCGTTAAACTCTGCATTAAAACTCTTAGTGGCTTGATTCTCAAGTTCTAATACCTGTTTGCGAATTTGCTCAGGACTTTTTTTAAATATTGACATCGGATTAAATAAACTAAAGATGTATATATATATCGGTTTTTTAGAATATATTTTTTAATACTTAAATCTTCTTTCATAATCTTTATGATCAAACCATTCAAGGACTATACTTACAACCACTAATTCCTCATTTACAATAGAATAAACCAATCTCCAGCCTCTAGGCAAATCATATTTCCACAGATTTTTAATTTCCTTTTTAGAGTATTCTTGAGGAATTAATCTTTTTGGAATTTGAATTCCACAAAATGCACTTTCTTCTATATTGTCCATAGCTTGATTTAACAATTTAAATAATTCTTTTTCTTGTTCATCTCCTTTTTCTAACCTATAAAATGCTTCTTTTAGATTATCATCTACAAATCTTATTTCTGAAGGTAATTTCATTTCTTTCTACCTAAACGTGTTTTTGAATAATATTCTCTTGCAACTTCAGGATAGTATATCCATCCAATTTTTCCTTCTGTGTCTATTGAAATTTTTCTTGAGTAAAGAAGGTAGTTAATTATTACACAAAATGTTTGATACATCATCTTTTTTGGCAAAGATTCCCATAATTTTCTTTTTTTAAATTCTCCATCATGCACTCTTATGAATTCTTCTACATTGAGCAAAGTGTCTAATCTTGGGTATCTTAATACATTTTCTTGATTTAATAATAATTCTGTCATGTTATATCAACAGATATAACTTCAAATATATAAACTTTTCTAAAATTGAAAGCGCATCACTTTCGCTTTAGTAGGGAAGAGCTTAAATATCAGTTAATTTATATATAAATAAACTGGCGCAATGCTTTCGTAAAACTGTGGATTGCGTTAGGCTTGATAGACAAAAATTAGAATTCAGCGTTTATAGGGTTTAAGGTTTGACGCAATGCTTCGTAAATATGCGAACCCTTATCAACACTAGCCACCGTCGGTAGGCTAAGTTTTTGTCAAAACCGAGTTAAAACAGGTTTGGAAGTGTTAAAATTTGAGGTAAGGTTTGTTTTTAAGGTATTATTTGTAATATTAATTTAATGATTTATTTTGATATTGTGCAGTATTTACAATCTGTTTCTTTGCATGTTTGATTTGATAATTTATTTTTTAATGTCCATTCTTTTATCTGCTGAATTACTTGAATAAAATTGTTTCCAGAAGAAGTCAGTTTGTATTCTGATTTTATGGGATGATGTGTGGTATCTTCTCTTCTTTGTATTAAACCTTCAATTTGAAGTTCTTTAAGACGTAGTGACAGAATTTTTGGAGTGATATTGTTTAATTGTCTTTTAATTTCTGAATATCTTTTCCATTCTTTATCACCCTTATAAAGCTCAAGAATTATTAGCAAATTCCAACGTTTGGCAATGAAATTCATTGTTTTATAAAGTGTGCATTCCATGGTATCTTTTTAGAAACTTAAACTTATTTAAATAAGTATCTTTTTTATACTTAATATAAAATATATAAATCAAGGAGTGATTAATAATGAGTAAAATTATACAGATTTTAACTGATGAGCATAAAAATATTTTAAAAGTTGCAGATATATTAGATAATGAATGTACGCTTTTAAAGCAAAATAAAAAAATCGATAAAAAAATGATTTTGGAAATTGTTAATTTTATAAGAAATTATGCTGATAAATTTCATCATGCAAAAGAAGAAGATATTTTATTTAAAGAGTTTTGCAAAAATGAAGAAAAATTGCATTGTAATCCAGTTGAGCAGATGTTATATGAACATGAGCTTGGAAGAGGATTTGTTAAAGGTATTGAAGAGGGAATAAATAAAGAAGATAATAAAAAGGTTATTGAAAATGCTCAGAATTATACCTCTTTGATAAGAGAACATATTTTTAAGGAAGACACTATTTTATATCCTATGGTTGACGAGATTTTAGATAATAAAACTAAAGAAGATATGCTTAAGAAATTTGAAAAAATAAACTCTGATAGAAAAGATGAAATTAAAAATTTTGAGAATTTCGCTAATAAAAAATAAAATTTAATAATATTATTTGAGAAATAATTTGGAGGAAATAAAAATGAGTTCAGAAAATATCTTAAAAATGATTGAATACCCTAAGCAAGGGATTTTGAGTAAAGAAATTATAAAAAATAGCAAACTAAATGTTACTTTGTTTTGTATGGCTGGGGGTGCTGAGATATTAGAGCATACTTCAATAAAGCAAGGTCTTATTTATATAACTGAAGGGAAAGGAGTTTTTAATCTTGGGGGGAAAGACATATCCATGTTACCTGGGGTGTTTATTAGTATGGATAAAAATGCAGTTCACTCATTAAAAGTCGAAAAAAACACCTCTTTTATTCTTGTGCTCATTTAAAGTTTATACTTGGATAAGCAAAAACTATTATTTATGTATTTAGTCCCATCCCCCGGACTCGAACCAGGAACCACTCGGTATCGGCTGTCAGGTCTTCATTGTTAGTCTTTTGGACATTAACTTTGCCTGCGCTCTAAAGCTACAGCCGAGTGCTCTACCATTGAGCTAGGATGGGTTAAGTTAGAGATTTAAAAGAGGCTTTATAAAATTTATGTCTCTTTTTTTATTTATTTGAGGGTATCTTTATAAATAAAATGATTTTAATTTAATTTATGTTTATATCTAAAAGAGGTCAGATGTATTTGATTATGTCTATTGTTATTTGTTTAGCTGTCTATAGTGTTTTAGTAACTACAAATTCTATTTCAAGAACAAAAACAATTTCTAATTTAAATGGACTAATTGAGAATGTTGATATTGAAACATCAAGAGCTGTTGATTTAGATTTACCTGGTGTTGAAACTAATTTTTATGCAACTGTTCAAAGTTTAGTAAGTTATATGGAAAGAAGTAATCCTGATACTGGTGCTTTGATTATGAAAGATGAAGGTACAGGTGCAACTACAGTTGTAAATAATTTAGAGCAAGGAGTTTATATTATTACGCAAGGAAAAAAAAGATATCTTGCTGGAAATAAAGAAAAGATTGAAGCAAAGATTGGTATAAATAATCTGCCCATTGGCAGGGATAAAGATATTTCTTCTGGACATTTTAAGTTTAATTATGCTCAAGGTGTTGGAGAAGTTGATCTTGAAGATTTAAAAGAGAATTCTGGACTCAAGACTGAAAACGCAGATATAATTTGTGATGCTCCAAATAAATGTGAACTTTCTATAAGTATAGTTATAATTGCATTTAAAAAAGATGCAACAGACAAAGTTGAAGTTAAAAATAATGGTAAATCAAGATCTACTGGTAGGGTTGGTAAAGATTCGTGACAAATAAAAAAGGTGTAATTAGGACATTGGAAGCAGTGATTTCAATTATTTTAGTTTTTATGTTTATTTATTCAATTTCTCCACAAGAGTTTAATAATTTAGGTTTTAGAAATTCTGAAGCTGTGAGCGAGATTCATACAAAAATACTTGATGATATTTTGAAAGATGAAGGTATGAGAGAATGTTTTTTGAAAACTGATTTTGACACTGACAAATGTTATATTTATTCTAATGTAATAGTAGATTATCCTGATGGGAAGAAAGATAATCCCCCAAATGCAGATAAAATTATTCAAAATAATGAATTTTTAAGTATTTGTCAAAAAATAAATCTTAAAACTCCTTTAACAAATCCCCCGCCGTCTCATGAATTTGGAGAATATGTTGAAGCTAAAATTAAAGAAGTTATTTCAGAACAAGGTGCAGCACTCCCACCTCAGTTTAGTTATGCTTTTGTTGTTAATCCAGTTGGAGATAATTGTGTTCCTGCAAAAATGTCTCAAACTGCTCAAATATTTTCAAGGTCAGTTGTGTTAGCTGTTGCAACTGATGATTCAGTAAACCCTTTAACAGATGCAAAAGTGGCTAGAATTTATGTCTGGTCAGGAATTTAAAATAAATCAGTTGGCTCTTTTAAATGTTTAAAATATTGAATATAGGAAAGTTTTTTAAATCTTTATAATTCTTAATATTAAATGGTTGAAAGAATTTTAAGCGGGATGAGGCCAACAGGAAGATTGCATATTGGTCATGTTGTTGGAGCTTTAGATAATTGGGTTAAAATGCAAAATGGGGGAAACAAAACTTTTTATTTTGTTGCTGATTGGCACGCTATAACTACCCAAACAGATACAAAAGATATTAGAGAGGATACTATTGAAATGGTTAAGGATTGGTTGGCCGCAGGGGTTGATCCAAAAAAGAGCGTTTTATTTATTCAATCAAAAGTGCCTCAACATGCAGAATTAAGTTTAATTCTTGAAAGGTTAGTTAATTTAGGAAGAGCTGAAAGGGTTCCTACCTTTAAAGGATATGTTGCAACTATTTTACAAAAAAATTATGAAGAAGGAGAGGAAGAAAAATTGGAATTTGATATAGCAGAAATTGCAATGGCCAAAGGTCAAATTTCTCTCGGATTTTTAGCATATCCTATTCTTCAAGCTGCAGATATTTTATTATATAATACTACTTTAGTTCCTGTGGGAGGAGATCAAATTCCTCACATAGAATTAACTAAAGAATTAGCTAGAAGATTTAACAATCTTTATGGGGAGGTTTTTACAATTCCTAATTATAGTTTAACTCAATCTCCACGAATTTTGGGTACAGATGGAAGAAAAATGAGCAAAAGTTTTGGAAATGTAATTTTACCTACTGATGATTTAGAAACTATTATGGCTGGCGTTAAAAAGATGAAAATAGACCTTACTCGACAATCTTTAATAATCCCGGGAGATCCTGAAAAGTGTACTGTTTATGATTTGCATTTCGCATTTAATTTAAAAAATGATGAATACTTAAATATTTCTCAGAAATGTCGTACTGCTAATATGGGGTGTGGAGATTGTAAAAAAATGGCTTCAAAAGCTTTAGCAGAAAGATTTGAAGAATATAAAGATAAAAGAACTTTTTATGAAAATAAAGATAATGAAATTTTAGATATTTTGGAAGAAGGTAGTGTTAAGGCAAGAGAAGTTGCAGCTGTTACATTAAGTAAAGTAAAATCCCATATGCTTTTTGACTATACTAAAAAATGATTTCTTTGCCTACCCGAGAACTTCTCGATTTAGGTTTTAAGAATCAAGAGCTACAAAAGGTTACTTATTTTATTTCTGCTATTAATCCTTTTTTTTTAAATTATAATCTTCTTATTGATTTGTGTGCAGGGAGTGGATTATGTAGTTTAGGTTTTTTGTATAACGGATTAGTTAAGCAGAGTTTGATGGTGGATAAAAAAATTCCGTTAAGATTTCATAAATTGCAAAAACTATTTGATAAATATGAAATTGAATATATTGAAAAAAGTATTTATGAAAAATTGGATCTTTCTACCGAAAAAAGTTTTATAGTAGCTATTCATCCTTGTTCTGAATTAGGGGATAAAATTATTGAAATAGGTTTAGAAAATGAAATCTCTTTTGCAATTATGCCTTGTTGTCATAAAAATCAAAACCTTAAATATCATCTTCAGAATCCTCCCGATTCAAGATTAATGCTTTATAAAGAAAAAGCGGATTATTTTGATTTGGTTAGGCAAAGGTATATAATTGAGAATAAAAGAAAATGTTATTGGCAAGAAATTCCTAAAAAAATCACCCAAAAAAATCACATTCTTATATCCCCTGCATAAATGGAAACTTTTAAATAGTTTTTTCTTGATTTGGTATAATATGAGTCTACCAATTAAGGATGAAAAATTGAAAGTTGCAGAAATTTGTGGGGGAGTATTAGAGAAAATTATCAAACCTATTTCATTTATTAATAAAAATCCTCAGGTTTTTCAAGAGGTGATTTATGTTGTAAGAGCTGCTTTTGGAAGTGAAATGACTGAAGAGGATATTAAAACTCATTTTATTTGTCCTGATGAAACCTATATTTTATTTTTAGGTCAAAAAGTTGGAGGAGTTGGTTTTTATACGCATAAAAAAATAATTAGCGAACCCTTACTTTATGTAGAAGGCGTAGCTTTTCATCCAGATATGCAAGGACATGATGTTTTTAGAAATTTAACAAACCAAGTTAAAAGAGGGGAAGAAAAATTTTTAGGTTTAAAAACTCAAAATCCAAGAATGCATAGAGCATTAGAAAAAATATGTTCTACTATTTGTCCTAGTTTAGATTGTGAGATTATATGTTCAAGTAAAAATGGGGAAGATTGTAAAATTTCTAATAAATTATATAATATAAGAAATAATTTTGCAAAAGAAATTAATGCAAATATTGATGAATTGGGGGTTGTAAGGGGAGCTTACGGAAAGTCTCTTTATGCTAATAATATACCCTTCCATTCTAAATCAAGTAAATTATTTAATAAAATACTTAAATTAGACTATCTTGCAGGTGATTCTATTGTTTGTATTGGGATGATATAATGAAAGATTATGCGGTCGTAGTGTGTTTGCATGGAGACGAGCTCTTTGGATTAGAAGTAATAGATAAGATTTCAAAAGAGATTCCTATTTTTATTGGAAATCCAAAAGCAATTGAACATAAAACAAGATCTATCGATTCTGATTTAAATAGGGTTTTTCCCGGTAATCCTTTTGGAGATGAAGAAGAAAAAAGAGCTTTTTTTCTTTTAGAAAAACTAAAAGACTTTAAATATATTATAGATATTCATTCTTCTTCTGGTGATACAGACTTATTTGGAATTATTACTCAATTTAGTAAAGAAAAAATAAATTTAGTACAAAAATTGGGGTTAAGTAAATTAGTGATTATGCCCTCAAATCTTGCAAGCGGTAAAGCATTGATTGATCATGTCTCTTGTGGGATAAGTTTAGAAGTTGGACCTCATGAAAAAAAAGAAATTGTTGATGAGGTTATGGGGGCGTTAAATAATATCAATGAAGAGCATTCTTCTAATAGGGAGCCTTTAATTATTTACCAGGTTATAGATATTATTTATGGTGAAGATAATGCTAATCCTTTTATGATTAATTTTAAAGAAGTAAAAAAAGGAGATCTTATTGCAAAAGGAAATAAAGAATATTTTGCAGAAAAAGATTTTATTCCAATTTTTGTAAATGAAAAAAGCTATAAAAATATTTTATGTTTAGCTACTAAAATAATAACGCCAGAAGAATTAATTTAATTTTATTCTAATTTATAAAAATATTCAATTTCTACTTCTTTAGTTAAGGGAATTATTTTATCTTTAAAAAAAGATTCTATTAAAACTGGATTAACATTATATCTTTTACCTTTAGTTCTCACTCTTTCGAGAAGGTCTCTTTCAACATTTAAATTAGTTAATCTTTCCATAATACCTTCTGTGTTTCTCGCTTTAATTAACTCAGAATATCCTTCTGGATCTTCTTGGAATTTAGCTTCAGCTACATAATTGCCATAGTGAACTCTTCTTGATAGGTCTTGTAATGTTTTAATATCTAAAACAATACTAGAACCATAATGGTCATCATCCCCTGGAATACAAATACTTTTTAATGCTTCTAAATATATTTCCTTTATTTTTTCATTTACATTTATGTCAAAGATTTTAATGGGTGAAACTACTTTCTTTCTTTTAACAATGGGTTTAGGCATTTTATCGAAAAAAGAATGTTCTTCGGGATGTTCATATCTTCCAGCTTTTGCATGTACTTCTTCTATACCTCTGAAAAGATATTCAAAAAAGCTTACCTTAAATTCAGGAATTTCTAATCCACCAATAGTATAAGCAATATCATTAGTTTTGAATTGTGCCCTTTCAAATAAATCAAGAATTATACTATCTTCCATCCTCACTAAAATGGGTCTTACATCATCATCTAATTTTAATTTTTGATTCATAATCTGTTTAGAAAAGAGGGTAAGATTTTTAAAGATTTTGATAAAAATCTTAGAAGATTCTTAAAAAGACCCAAAATATGGTTAATTTCAATTATAAAAATGGTTCAATTAAATTTAGGAAAAAAAGAATATTTGAAAATCTTTTTTGCTTTATAATACCTATAAGTTTTTATTAACCCAGGAAATTCCTTTTTTAATTCTTCAATTAGTGAATAAAACGCATCATATCCTTGTAACTCAGCATCAAACTCAAAATCAGATCCTCCCACAGTTCTATCTTCATAGATAATACTTGGATGCTGTTTTGCGAATTGTTGGAGTAATTTAATCTTTTTGATATCCTCTATTTCTAAATCAATTTTATAATATTCATAGTCTAATTTTGAAAGATTTAACAAAACTCTATACCCTATTAAAATCCTTTCTTTCTCTAATCCTTTTAATCGATATCTTGTTGTCATAGAAGTCATTTTAAGTTGTTTAGACAAATCTAATAGGGAAATTCTTGCATTTTCGGATATAAGATTTAAGAGTTTAAGGTCAATTTCATCAACTTTTACTAATTCTCCTTCTCCTGTAATCAAAGAAGAATAGTCTCTCACTTTTTTATCAACTAAATAATTTCTATAATATTGAATATATTGCCTAAAAAGAGAAATATTTTGGGAGTGAATATAAATTTTATATTTTTCTTTAATTTTTTTATAAAATCTATCAAATTCACTTAATTTTTTTCCAAGAAAACCAATCGTAAGATCCCAATCTCCTTCTGTCTTGTAAACAGTAAACGTTTCATTCTGAGATAAAACATAATCAATAAATTCTTTTTCTATTTCTAATGAAGTATTTTGAAATTTGATATAAATCCTAACTAAAATATTATAACCTAATTTAGAATAATCTATAACTGCGTAATAACTTTGAATAATCTTATTTTTTTCTAATTGTTTGATTCTATAAGCTAATGTACTCCTTTTCATTTTAAGCTCATGAGCCATTTTCTTAATACTCTTCCTAGCATTCTTATCTAATTCAAAAAGGATTTTTTTATCTATATTGTCCATAATTTAACAAAAGTAAGAATAAATATATAAATATTCTTATTTTTAGCAATATTTTTGAAGTAAATTTAATATAAGTTTAAAGAATAAAAATGAGGTATGATAAATAAACCTAATTTAATTGGATAAGATAATTTTAAATTAAAAAAACCGACATTTTTCAATAATAAAGATTCTTTAGGTTATACAGGTTTGGTTGATACTTTAGGGAGTATAAGTTATTCTTTAATATTGGGTGCAGGATTAGATTATTATACTGGATTAAAAACTCTTAAAGGAATAATTGGTTCAAGGGCTTCGGCTACGTTAATGAATAGTGTTACTGGGGGGCCTTATGGGTTGTGGAGAGATTTTTTATATAAAAAAACAAAAACAACTGAAAAAAGTTCTAAAATTAAAAAATATCTCGTAGACTTAGTGGCATTTAATATATTTCAGGTTCCAATATATGGGCTTGCAGTAGGAATTGGTGGTTTAGTTCAAGATGGAGAATTAAACTTTAATAAAATGATAAAAGGATACAAAAACTTAGCTTTATTATCTCCTCTAATAGGTCCAACAATGGGTTTATATATGAATTATTTTAGGAAATCATTTAAGGTTTCTACTTCTGAAAAAAGAGCCACAAATACTAATTAAATAATAAATTTTATAAAAGGAAGAATTTAGTCATTTTATATTTTAGGGGGTGTGAATTTAAGATTATTTAGGTAAAATTTTATTTATATTCTGTTAGATTTATATCCCAAGCATCTTTTCCTTTTTTCCATAAGCCCCAATCATTAATCTTTTTATTTTGAGTATATCTTCCAACATAAGGTTCTGAGTTATTAGAAGAAATATCATAAATATACCATTTATTATTAATATATATTTCTGCAACAGAATGTGTTTGTTTAGAATTATATAATTTTACAAATTTAGTATTAAATTTTTTTACTTTAGCTAAAGCTAAAAAGGCTATGACTAAATCTGTGCAAGCTTTTCCTTGATATACATAACCATCTTCAAATATTTAATGGGCTGTTCTTTTCCATCTTATAATTTTTTCATGCCTTTCTGTCTTCGAATTGTAAGGCCTAAATTTTAGATATCCATATATTTTATTTCTTAAATTGATTGCTAAATTTATTTCTTCTTCAGAATTTGCAATAGCCAATATTTTATCAGTTATTTCTAATTGATCCCTATTCTTGTTTTATCTAAAAAAATATATAAAACTAACCTTTAATAGAAATTAATGGTTTTACATCTACAACTTTCATTGCTATTCCTGCATTATGCATTACATTTACAATTTCATCTACATTTTTATATGCACCAGGAGATTCTTCGGCAACTCCTGCTAAACTATGGCCTTTGATTATAATTCCTTTATTTTTTAGAGAATTAATAATTTCAGAACCTCTCCAAGATTTAGTTGCTTGTGCTCTTGACATTGAACGTCCTGCACCATGAATTGCACTTCCGAAAGTTTCTTGCATTCCTTTTGAAGTTCCATGTAATATATAGGATGAAGTTCCCATTGTACCACCAACTAAAACTGGTTGTCCAACACTTCTATATTGTTCTGGAACTTCTTCTCTATCTGGACCAAAAGCCCGAGTACATCCTTTTCTTAGAACCATTAATTCTTTTTTCTTTTTATCTACATCGTGCTTTTCTAATTTTGCAGTATTATGTCCAATATCGTAAAAAGTTTTTATTTCTGAATTATCTAAATCTGCTTCTTTGAAAGCTTCTCTTGTTAGATGTGTTAAAACTTGTCTATTTGCAAATGCACAATTTATTCCACAGCAAGTTGCAGAGAAATAAGCTTGTCCTTCAGGACTTTTAATTGGAGCACAGACTAATTCTTTTTCGCTTATAGGAATATTATATTTTTTACTTGCTTGATCTAAAGTTTTTAGATAATCTGTTCCTATTTGGTGTCCAAGACCTCTTGAGCCACAATGAATTGCAATTAAAATTTGATCTTTGAATAAACCAAATTTTTTAGCAGCTTTTTCATCATAAATTTCATTTACATATTGAACTTCTAAATAATGATTCCCAGAACCTAAAGTTCCTATTTGTTTTAATTCACGTTTTTTTGCTAGATTACTAACATCTTTAGGATTAGCATTTTTTACTTTACCTTCATCTTCTGTAAATTCTAAATCATCTTTAGTACCATAACCTTTTTTTATTGCAAATTCTGAGCCTTTGATTAGTAATTCATCAATTTCAGACATTGTTAATTTTATTTCTCCTTCAGAACCTAAACCTGCAGGAATTATTTTAAATAAAATATCTGCTAGTTTTTCTTTTATTTTTTCTATATCTTTTCTTACATAAGGTGTTTTTAAAACTCTAACACCACAATTACAATCAAATCCAACTCCTCCTACCGCAATTACTCCAGAGTCTAAATCAAAAGCACCAATTCCCCCAATTGGAAAACCATAACCTGGATGAATATCTGCCATGGCTAGAGAAGCTTTTTGTATTCCAGGAAGGCATGCAACATTCTTTATTTGTTGTAATGCATTCCATTCTTTACCTTCTTTAATATCTTTAAGTAAATGATTAATAATTGGTTTATCCCCATAGATTCTACCCGGAACTAGCATTTCTCCATGCTTTGGAATTTCCCAAAGATATTCATTTATTTTTTTAACTTCTATTTTTTCCATTTTACAAATCCAATACACAAATGATTTTATAATCTTTATCATGAACATATTTTAATCCAAAATAAGTCGCAGCTTTAACTTCTGTTTTTGCTTTATGTTTTTTAGCATCAAATTTTTCACCATAACATTTTGCTTTTAATGAAAAAGGCTTTTTTTCAGAAACTTTTACTTCAAATTTTGAAAATAACATTCCAGTTATGTCTTTTTGGGCTAATAAAGCGTTTAAGAATTCTATATATAAAGTTGAAATCTCATCGGCGGTACATTTTATATTAATCGATTTTAGAGGTTTTACTTTTTTAATATCAGACATAGCATTAAATAACCCAATAGCACCATATTCAAACATTTTATTTAAAGAAGAACCTTTAGCTTCTAATCCTAAATCAGCTTCATGTTCTAGGTATTTATAAGACATATATCTAAATTAATAAGCATCGTTTAAAATATTGTCGTTTTTTAGGGATTTTAAAGCAAAATCTTTATAAATATAAGGCTGCGATTTTTAAATAAATAAGATGAAAGTGCTGCTAGATACTAATTTTTTGTTAATTCCGGGGCAGTTTAGAGTAGACATCTTTGAAAGCATAGATAAGGCAACTGAAGAAAAGGTTGATTTTTATGTTTTGGATGTTTCATTAAAAGAACTGGAAAAGGTGTCTAAGACTGGTAAAATGAGAGATAGAACAGCTGCTAGAATTGGTTTAGAGCTGGTAAAAAAAGCAAAAGTCGTAAAAACAGAAAGCATTAAAAATGTTGATACTTTACTTTTGGAGGCTGCAGTAAAGCATAACTTTGTTGTTGCAACCCAAGATAGAGAGCTTAAAAATAGGTTAAAAGAAGTTGATATACATGTTTTAACCTTAAGACAAAAAAAATATGTAAAAATGGTGTAAAAAATGTTTTATGAATTAGAATTAAAAAGTCACATAAGAGTGCCTCCAAAATCATTTCAAGAGGATGTTGAAAAGGCAGTTCTAGAAAATCTTAAATTAAAATATGAAGGTGTAATCTCAAAACACTTTGGAATAATTGTTTGTGTTAATGAAGTTTCTAAAGTTGGTGAAGGAGTAATAATTCCTGGAGATGGTGCTGCATATTATTCAACTAATTTTAAAGTAATTTCATTTAAACCAGAAATTTCTGAAGTTGTACTTGGAAAGATAACTGAGATTACAGATTTTGGTGCTTTCTTTGATATGGGTGCAATTGATGGAATGATTCACGTTTCACAAACTATGGATGATTTTGTAACTTTTCAAAAAACCGGAGTATTAACTGGAAAAGATTCTAAAAGAACTTTAAAAGCTGGAGATATGTGTAGAGCAAGAATAGTTGCAATTTCATTTAAAGATATGGCAAATCCAAAAATTGGTTTAACAATGAGACAACCATTTTTAGGAAGTTTACAATTTATTGATCAAGAAAAAACAAAAAAATTAAAAACAAAAACTACTGAAAAGGAAAAGTAAGAAAATGAAGAAAAAAGTTTGTAAGAAATGCAGAATCTTTGTTGAAGGAGATATATGTCCTTTATGTAAAGAAGGTCAGTTTACTGAAACATGGCAAGGAAGAATTAATGTTATTAATGCTGAGAAATCAGAGATTGCAAAGAAAGTTGGAATAACTGTAAAAGGAGAATATGCAATAAAGTCTAGGTAAAATGAAGCAGATACACACACAAGAAATTCCATTATTGAAAAGAAAAGTTTTGACTTTTAGTGTGGAGCATCCAAAGATGGCTACACCAAGTTATAAACATTTAAAAGAAAAGCTTTCTGAAAATTTAAAGGTAGATAAAGAACATTTTGTTATTTCTGAAATAAGAACAGGTAATGGACAAAATAACTCTGTTTTAAAAGTTAATGTTTATGGAAGTAAAGATGATTTTAATAAATATGAATCCATAGCAAACAAAAAAATGGATGCTAAAAAAATGGGTCTTAAAGTAGAAGAGAAAAAAACTGAAAAGAAAGAAGAAAAAAAGGAAGAAAAGAAATAAGTGATTAAAGATGACTAAAAAGAAGAAGAAAAATAAAATTTCAAGTAAAAAATGGTTAAAATCCAAAGCAAAAGCAAGAACTTGTCCAAAGTGTGGTGCTGGAGTATATTTAGCAATACATAAAGATAGGGAAACTTGTGGAAAGTGTGGATATACAGAATTTAAAACTCCTAAAGAGAAAATTAGCGTAGCAGTTGAACTTCCTGAAAAGAAAAAACTCCAGAAAAAGCATTTAGATATTGCAGAACTAGAGATTTTAACAGCTGAAGAAGATGCAAAAAGATTGGCTCTACAGGCTAAGAGAGATGAGCTTAAAAAGATAAAAGAAGACCTTGAATAGATAAGGTTTATATTCTTTCTTTTTTATTTATATATAAAATGCAAGATGAGATATTTAATCTATTAGTGCAACAAGATGAGATTACTTGGCAGACAATTATTTATGAATTAATTAAATCTGAAAAGATGAATCCTTGGGATATTGATATTTCTATTTTAACTAAAAGATATATAGATACTATTAAGAAATTAAAAGAAGCAAATTTTATGGTTTCTGGTAAAGTATTATTAGCCTCTGCAATTTTGTTAAGAATAAAATCCAATAAATTAGTTGAAGAAGATATTTCTATGTTAGATGCTATGTTTGCACCACCTGAAGAATATGATGAAATTCCTTTTGATGATATAGAATTGAAAAATTTAAAAGATAATAAAGTTACAATTATTCCAAAAACTCCTCAACCAAGAAGAAGAAAAGTTAATGTTAATGATTTAGTTGCAGCACTTGAAAAAGCTTTAGATGTAAATCAAAGAAGATATTTGAGAAGAATAGATGATTTAGATTTCCCCGAAGTTAAAATACCTGAAAGAAAAGTAGATTTAACTAAAATAATGAGAGATGTTTATAATAAGATTATGAGTTTCTTTAGTGATGGTGGAAAGAAATTAGTATTTACTGATTTAGTTAAAAGTGATAGGAAAGAAGATAAGATTGCTACATTTATTCCTTTACTACACTTATCTAATGATCGAAAAATAAATCTTGAACAAGTAGAACATTTTGGTGAGATTGAGATTAGAGTGAATTAATCACAAATTTTTTATATTTACTTTTTCTTCTTTACCATTTTCTAAATCTCTAATTGTTACTTGTTTGTTTTCTAAGTCTTTTTCACCAACAATAACTATCTTTTCTGCACCTATTTCAGAAGCATATTCAAATTGTTTAGAAAGTTTTCTTGAAGTAACTTCGAGCTCAACATTGTTATATTTTCTTAGTTTTTGAGCAATTTCTATTGCTGTATTGAGCACAAAATCATTAACAGGCGCAATGTAATATTTTATTTCTTTTTTTAACTGTGGAAGTTTATTTTTAGATTGTAATAATAGTTCCAAGATAACATCACCCATACCAAATCCTATTCCTGGACAGGGTTCTCCGCCTAAGAAATCAACTAAATTATCATATCTTCCACCACCTGCTAAGGCTCTGAATTTTTTATTAGTATCATAAGCTTCAAAGATTGTTCCTGTGTAATAATCAAATCCACGCATAATACTTAAATCAAGTCTACAATATTCTAAAACTCCGAATGCTTTTAATTTTGTAAATAGTTCGTTTAATTCCTTTAATCCTTGTTTTCCTTTTTCATCAAAATCAAATTTAATATCTGAAATATTTCTTATTTTTAAGAATGAACTTATTTCTTGTGCTTTTTTAGATCCAATTAATTCTGTAAGAGATTCTTGAAATCCTTCTGGAGATAATTTATCGTATTTATCAATTAGTTTTGCAATTTCTTTTTTGTTTGAAATTGTTAGATAATCTAAGAATGATTCTATGACCTTTCTATTTGAAATTCTTACAAACACATCATTTTTTGTAAATCCAAATGCTTTTAGTAGTTCAACTAAAACGGTGATGACTTCTGCATCAGAAGTTGTAGTTTCTGTTCCAAGTAAATCTAAATTAAATTGTGCAAATTGTCTTAATCTTCCTGATTGAGGTGCTTCGTATCTGTAACAATCTGGAATTGCATACCATTTTATGGGTCTTTTAATTCCTTGTTTTTGAGAAATCATTCTTGCTATAGTTGGAGTTAATTCTGGACGTAGAGCAAATTCATTATCTGATTTATCTTTTAAAGTATAAATTTGTTCAGGAATTTCAGAACCGGATTTTTTGTACAAATCTATTGGCTCCATTGTTGGACCATTTATTTCTTCATAACCGAAAGATTCTGCAACTGATTTCCAGATTTCAAAAATATAGTTTTGAGTACGTTTTTCTTCTGGATAAAAATCTCTTGTTCCTTTTTGTTTTTGTATCATATTTTTAGGGCGGTGACCGAGAATCGAACTCGGCTCCCAGGCTCCACAGGCCCGCATTCTACCAATGAACTATCACCGCCATCTCCTATATTTAATTGTGATAATAAGTTGTTTATTTTAAAAGTTTTGTAACTAAGAAAAAGACCATCAATGAATATAATCAACTCTTGAGTTTATCATACTTATTTTGTTTTATAAATAGTATTTAAACCTTGCTATGAATATTAACTATAGTTTAATTTTAAAGTTTTTATTAACTTAAAATTAAACTAAGTTTATTTTTAATAAACTATAGTTAATATTTGAGAGAGAAAAAAAGGCCAAAATAATGGCCTTTAAATTTAGATTTTAAGGGGTGGAATGCTAAGGTTTGGTTGATGAAGTAGAGTTTTTAATGCATCAAGGCAGCTTAATTTACCTTTATAATCTTCACAAGTTGCGTGTATTTGTGGAGGTCTTAAGTAACTTTTGAATAAAGTAACTTTTGCTTTGGTGAGATCTATTTCATTTAGCTTTTCAGGTATATCAGAAATTAGAATAATACATTCTACAGTTACTGTTCCACTGATTTGGATTTGATCATAAAGAACTTTGTGAGTAAGTAAATTATTAATGTTTATGCCTCCTGAATCAGTATCACTACAAACTTGAAGATTCAAATTTCTTGGCATGGGGAAATCACCTCTTTTTTAAAATTTTAGTCTATTTGGTCGGGAAAGCCCCCTGCATATGATTTCAATCTACTATCAGAAAAGGTTGTGTTACATGCTTTAAGATGCAAGGAGCAATCCCTAAATTTAAATTCAAAAAAAAACAAGGCAGAGATAATATTTACTAAAGATTAAGGTTAACTTCAGATAAATAGAACCCGTCTTCGTTTTAGAAGGTATTAAAATAGAAGAATCCTTTAGGATAATTCTTTGATATTTTCAGTTTGATGGGTCTGTTTTATTTCATTAATACATTTTTGGAATATGAACTTTAAAATTCTATTTAAGTTTATTATACTGGTTATTATCAAAAAGATGCATGCAATGAGTAAGCCATAAACTAAACCTTTTTCTTCGTTCGTGTTTGTTGAGTTTAGATTTATGGCAAGACATATGAGTAATATTGTAAGATTCCATAAAATAAACATTCCCATTAAAAAAGTAAAAATCTTAAAGAAAAGTTTGTTGAGCATAGATTTTCTCCTTTTAATTTTTAAATTAAAAATTTTTTAAAAAGGGCTGCATGGCAACAATTGGATTGAAAATCTTTTGGAGGTGCTATTCCTAGGATTTCTATAAGCTTTCTTTAGGATGCAGCCTATAAATGTGCCCCTTATCCTTATATATATTAAAAAGTTAATTTCAAAAAGATTGGCTTGTTTTTCTTAACAGTTTAAAATAAACTATCAAAAATTTTACAAGCCAGGTTTCATTAATAATTCTGCGAGGGGAATTATAATGAATTTATAATAATATTATTAAACTAAAATTTTAATTATCAAATTTAATAAAAAAAAGTTAAAAAAAGTGGAATAAAAATGGGGGGCAGATTCCTAAGATTACGGGCAACTTAGGTAATTTTATACTGCCCCCTATAAAAAGAGAATCCCGAAAGCTTAAAAATTTATGAATTTTATAAATCACTTTTCATTTTTTAAATTCTTTTTTTTGGTTATTCCCAGATTTTCCTTAGGTTTGTTTTTATTGTTGTAGCTTTTGCTTAAGAATTTAGAAAGTTATAACTATTTGTTAATTTTTGAGTTTTTACTTTTTTTGGAAATATGCTCTGTTTTTTTGTTTTAAAGAGTTATTTCGGTTTTTTCAGTTCTATTTCAAGTAATTTTTAATTTTAAATCTTTTTAGTGTGCTAATTTAAAAAGCTTTTGAATAATTTTTGTTAATTTTAGTAGTAAATTTGAAGTATTGAATAAAATCCAGAGATTGGCAGCCAACAGCGAAAGCTTTAAATACTATACTTAAACCCCAAAATTAAGAAAATGGGTAATAAAAGTAAAGGCTTATATTCAGCAAAAAAGCTGAAAAAGAGAAGAAATCAAAGTAGATGGCTTAATAAGACATATATTAGAAGAATTAGAAGACTAAGAATTAAAGCTGATCCATTAAGAGGAAGTTCTCAAGCAAGAGCAATTGTTCTTGAAAAAATTCAAAAAGAAGCTAAACAACCAAATTCTGCTATGAGAAAATGTGTTAAATGTCAATTATTAAAAAATGGTAAAAAAATTACTGCTTTTGCACCAGGTATGGGTGCTATTAAAATGATTGATGAACACGATGAAGTTATAGTAGAATGTATTGGTGGAAAGCAAGGAAGAAGTAAGGGAGATATTCCGGGTGTTAGATGGGCAGTTATAAAAGTTAATGATCAATCTTTACATGCTTTAATTAAAGGTAAGATAGAGAAGGGTAGAAGATAAAATGAGCGGAGATAATTCTAGATCTAGAAATAGTGATAAAAGAAGTAATAGTGCTCCAAGAAGTTTTGAAAGAAGAGATAATTATAATAGAAATAGTTCAGGCAGTTCAGGGGGTCAAAGATTTAGAAGAGATTTCAGATCTATGCCTAGAAGGCCTGAGCAGAAAATTGAAATTAAAGAAATTCCTAAATTAACAAATAAAAATATTAAATTATTTAATTTGTGGGAATCTAATTTTGAAGTTAAAGATCCTGGTTTAAAGAGATATATTAATTTGAATCCTATAGTAATTCCAAAAACACAAGGGAGAAATGTAAGTACTCAATTCTGGAGAAATAAAATGCACCTTGTTGAAAGATTAATTAACAAACTAATGGTTGTTGGTCATAAAGGTAAATCTCACAGATATAGTTCTGGAAGAAATGTAGGAAAAACAGAAAGTTTATTTCATACTGTAAAAGAAGCTTTTGAAAAAATTGAGAAGAAGCTTGGAAAAAATCCAATTGAAGTTTTACTTAGGGCAGTTGAAAACTCCGCTCCAAGAGAAGAAGTTACTGCAATTGAATACGGTGGAGCAAGATATCCAAAAGCTGTCGAATGTTCACCTCAAAGAAGAGTAGATTTAGCTTTGAGAAATATTGCTACAGGAACTTATGCAAAATCCTTTATGAAAAAGAAAAAAGCTTCAGATGCCTTAGCAGAAGAATTAATTGCAGCTTATCAAATGAATACTGTAAGTAATGCCATTGCAAAGAAATCAGAAGTAGAAAGACAGGCTGATAGTTCAAGATAAATCTAATTAATATTTATTTAAATAATTAAGGAATTAAAATGGCAGACGAAAAAATGATTGATAAAATCAAGAGGATTATGAATACTCCTGAGAAGATTAGAAATATTGCTATTTGTGCTCATATTGATCATGGTAAAACTACATTCTCAGATAATTTATTGGCTGGTGCTGGTATGATTTCAAAACAATTAGCAGGACAGCAATGTTTCTTAGATTTTAGAGAAGATGAAATTGCAAGAGGAATTACAATTGATGCTGCTAATGTAAATATGGTTCATCAATATAAAAATGATGAATATTTAATTAATTTAATTGATACTCCTGGTCATGTTGATTTTGGTGGAGATGTAACAAGAGCTATGAGGGCTGTAGACGGTGCTATTGTATTAGTAGATGCTGTTGAAGGTATGATGCCTCAGACTGAAACTGTTTTAAGACAAGCACTTAGAGAAAGAGTAAAACCTGTTCTATTTATAAATAAAGTTGATAGGTTAATTAGAGAAGTTAAATTAACTCCTGAAGATATGCAAAAAAGATTTTTAAAGATTATAACTGATGTTAATAAATTCATTTCTTCTATTACACCTAAAGAATTTAAAGATACTTGGAATGTAGATGTTCAGAAAGGTGGAGTTGCATTTGGTTCTGCTGTTCATAAATGGGCATTAAGTTTTCCATACATGAAAGAACATAATCTTTCTTTTAAAACTGTAATTGAACATTATTCTGATGAAACTAATATGGAAAAATATAAGGAATTAGCAGACTGGGCACCATTACATGCTGTTGTTTTAGACATGGTTGTTATACATCATCCAAATCCAAAATTTGCTCAAATATATAGAATTCCACAAATTTGGCATGGTGATAAAGAAAGTGTTGAAGGAAAGGCATTAATGACTTGTGATTCTGAAGGTCCAGTTGCTTTTACTTGTACAAAAATTACTATTGATAGAAATGCTGGAGAAATTGCAGCAGGAAGATTATTCTCTGGAAGAGTAAGACAGGGAATGGAACTTTATATGAATCAAGCTAAGAGAAGAGTAAGAATTCAGCAAGTTGTTGTTTACAAAGGACCAATGAGAGAAATGGTTGAAGAAGCAGTTGCTGGAAATATAATTGGTTTGATGGGATTAAAAGATGTATTTGCTGGAGAAACAATTAGTTCAGATCCAATAGAACCCTTCGAAGCTCTTAAACATATTTTTGAACCTGTAGTTACAAAAGCTATTGAAGCTAAAAAACCAAGTGACTTACCAAAATTAGTTGAAGTTTTAAGACAGGTTAACAAAGAAGATCCAAGCATTACAATTGAAATTAATGAAGAAACTGGAGAACACTTAATGCATGGTATGGGTGAACTTCATTTAGATGTTATTGAAAATAGAATTAAAAGTGAAAAAGGTTTGGAAATTGTAACAAGTCCACCTATAGTTGTTTATAGAGAATCAGTTACAAAAACATCACCTGAAGTTGAAGGAAAATCTCCAAATAAACATAACAAATTTTATTTCACAGTAGAACCTTTACCTGAAGAGATTTACGAATCTATAAAAGCTGGAGAAATCCCATCTGGAAAAGTAACTAAGAAAAATGAATTAGAAATTGCACAGAAATTTATGGAATTTGGTTGGGACGCAAAAGAAGCAAGAAAAATTAAAGACATAATTAATGGATGTGTATTTGTAGAAAATACAAGAGGTGTTGTACACATTGGAGAAGTTATAGAATTAGTTATAGAAGGTATAGAACAAGTAATTGTTAATGGTCCTTTAGCAAGAGAACCAGGTAACAAAATGTTAATTAGACTTTTAGATACTAAACTTCATGAGGATGCTATTCACAGAGGACCTGCACAAGTATTACCTGCTGTAAGGTCTGCAGTAAAACAAGCTATGTTAGCTGGTGGTGCAGTAATTTACGAACCTTTACAAGTTTTACAAATTGAAGCACCTGCAAGTTTTATGGGTGAAATTTCAAAATTAGTTTCAAACAAAAGAGGACAATTATTAGATATGCATCAAGAAGGAGAGCACATAACTGTTAAAGCAAAAATGCCTGTTGCAAATATGTTTGGATTAAGTAATGATTTAAGAAGCGCAACTGGTGGTCGTGGAAACTACTTTGTTGTTGATCAAGTATTTGAGAAGTTACCATTTGATCTTCAAGATAAAGTTGTAAGACAAGTTAGAGAAAGAAAAGGTCTTAAAGTTGATGAAGATTTACAACCTCAAGAGTAAGTCTTAGTTTTCTTTTTGTTTTGATATTTTTTAGAAATAATATTTGAAGATTTTTATTCTCTCCAAAGTCTTAGAACTAAATTATCTTTATCAAAAAGATTTTCATAAACATAAGGTTTTTTCACATTTTCATGATTTAATAAAGCAATTACGGGGGTTTTTGAATTTTTCATCTTATAGTTAAGGTAAGTTAATGAAGAAAAATAATTAAAAATGTTGAATAATTCTTCTATTTTTTGTTTATTTGAGTTGTTTTCACTTTTTAAAACAATAGATTCAGGGATTTCAGTTAAACAGCCTGTAATATATATTCCCATTTTTACAACATTTATAAAAAAAGATTCCATCTCTATTTTAACTTGGCTTTTTGGAGAATAATCTTTGAAAAGTTCTGTTATATCTTTAGCTTTATCAAATACTTCATTTTGTATAAAAAGGTCTGAATATATTGTAATAGGTTTAAGAAAAGAAATTAAATCAAGATTATTTCTATTTTCTTCTTTTTTATAACTTGTTCCTATAAAGAAACCTCTAATTTTGTCTTTATTTGTTATTATATCTGGAAAGTTTGAATGATTATATTTAGCTTCATTTCCCCAGTGCATTACTGTTTCAAAGATTTCTTCTGTATTTTGCATATTTTACTTAAAAAGCTTTAAGTCTTTAAAGGTTTTCTTATTAAGATTTTGACTTATTTGAAGCCTTTTTTTGGGGAAGATTTTAAGGCTTGATTTAATGAAACATAATCTTTTTATGGTTGTTAACATTTGGTTAACGAAAATCAAACCTTTGGTTTGAGTTCGTAGACTTGAGTCAACGAAACATAACCTTGTAGGTTATGGTTGTTAACCTTTGGGTTAACGAAACCTTTATAAAAGGCGCTTTTATTCCAATATCTGTTCATACTTAAATAGGAGGATATTTTAATATGGCAAAAGAAAAACCACATTTAAATGTAGTATTTGTAGGTCATGTAGACCACGGTAAAAGTACAACTGTAGGTAGATTGTTCTACGATTCAGGTATAATTGATGAGCAAACAATGAGAAAATTAAAAGAAAAAGCTCAAGAAGTAGGTAAAGCAGGGTTTGAGTTTGCATTTGTTATGGATAATCTTAAAGAAGAAAGAGCAAGAGGAGTTACAATAGATCTTTCTTATAAAAAACTTATGACTCCTAAATATGAGTTAAGTATCATAGATGCTCCAGGGCATAAAGATTTCATAAAAAATATGATTACTGGTGCTTCACAAGCTGATGCTGCAGTTTTAGTTGTGGCTGCAAGTGAAGGTATTATGGCTCAAACTAAAGAACACTTATTCTTGTGTAAAACTTTAGGTGTAAAACAATTAGCTATTGCTGTTAATAAGATGGATACTGTAAAGTACGATCAAGCAAAGTTTAATGCTGTTAAAGAAGAAGTAACAAAATTATTGAAAACTGTTGGTTACAATCCAGCAAATGTTAATTTTATTCCAACAAGTGCACAGCTTGGAGATAATGTTTTCAAGAAATCAACTAATATGTCTTGGTATACTGGTCCAACAATCTTTGAACAATTAGATACATTCAAAGAACCAGAAAAATTAACAAACTTACCATTAAGACTTCCAATACAAGATGTTTATAACATTACTGGTATTGGTGTTGTTCCTGTTGGTAGAGTTGAAACTGGACAATTAAAACTTGGAGACAAAGTTATAATTTTACCTGGAAAAGATGGTAAGGGTGTAACTGGAGAAGTTAAAACTATTGAAATGCATCACGAGCAAATTCAAGTTGCAGAACCGGGTGACAATATTGGATTTAATGTCAGAGGTATTGCAAAGAAAGATATTGCAAGAGGAGATGTATTAGGTAGAGTAGATTCACCTCCAACTGTTGTTCAAGAATTCACTGCACAGATAATAGTATTGAATCACCCAACTGTGTTGACTGTAGGTTATACACCTGTATTCCATATACATACAGCACAAGTAGCGTGTAGATTTGAGGAATTAGTAAGTAAATTAGATCCTGCAACAGGACAAGTTTTACAGAAAAGTCCAGACATGCTTAAAAATGGAGATGCCGCAATTGTAAGAATTGTTCCAACAAGGCCAATAGTAATTGAAAAGAAATCAGATATACCTCATATGAGTTCATTTGCTATTAGAGATGCTGGTTCAACAGTAGCGGCTGGTATGTGTATTGATTATGTAAAGAAGGCTTAAAACCTTCTCAATTTTTCTTTTTTATGATTAATTATATTTTAATTCTGGAGTATGAACCTAATGATTATAAATTTAAAAAATCTATTAAGAAAATGTATTCTTTAAAAAAAGGTTCAATTTATTCTTTAAAGATTTTTGGTGGAAATTTTGCTGGAGGCAATATTTATGTAATGGATGGTTTTGAACTAAAAGATGAGGGATTAACTAGATTAGTTTTAAGGTTTCCAAAAAGTATTAGTGCTATGTTTAATCAGAGAAGTTTAAGAGATGGAGTTTTTGGCTTTTTTTATAATTTAAAGCTTGAAAAAGTTGATAATTCAGGAGAGAATTTAGACCCCATAAAGACTATAAAGTCTATTTATGGAGGTAATCGAAATTTAGGAAATTCTTTAGAAAGTCTATTTGAACATTTAGAAACATTTAAAAACCCTTCTGAAGATAAAATTTAAATATAAGTGTTTAATCAAAGAGACTATGCCAAAAGCACGAATTAACTTAGCAAGTGCAGATATTGATAAGCTAAATCAAATCTGTGAATCAATAAAGGATGTAGCCAGTAAGACTGGAGTAGATATTTCTGGACCAATTACATTACCAACTAAAAAGCTTAAATTAACAACTAGAAAGTCTCCTTGTGGTAAGGGAACTGCTTCTTGGGATAATTTTGAAATGAGAATTCATAAAAGATTAATCGATTTAGCTGCTGATGAAAGAGCATTAAGATTAGTAATGAGGGTTCCTATTCCTGAAGAAGTTAATATTGAAATTGAATTAATTGATTAAAAAAGTTTATATATTCCTTAAATGTTCTTAATTTTATGGACTTATTTGGTTTAAAGTTAAAGTTAAGTAATACTATATTAGCTGATCAAATTTTAAATCCAAAAACAATTACTAATACAGATCAGCGGATTTCTAATTTAATAGGTGGATTTGAATATGACTATCAAAAAGTCAAGCAATCAAGAATTAAGAATCGGAATGAAATTATAAGCTTACAAAAAGCATTAGAAAGAGTTAATGAATTAGATTTTAACACAATGAAAAGTATAGAAAGAACTTCTGTTAAAGACATAAGAAGCTATGAAAAGCAATTAAGAAAACAAATTTATGATATTGTAAAAATAATAAATTCTCTTAAAAAATTAATTGAAGATGAAGATTTAGAATTAATGTATGATATTAGACAACCTTTAACTATTTTTGAGGAGTTTATTAATAGGTTAAAAGTAGTTATGAAAGGAATTCAATTAGATAAAACTACTGCTGGAAAAATTCAAATGATTTTATTAGGAATAGAAAAAGAATATGAATCTCTAATTGGAAGAACAATTCAGTTTATAGAAAATGATTTTAAATATTTTAAAAGTATAGGATTAGAATTTGATAAAATTAACCCTAATTTAGAAACTGATTATGCTTTAGTTACTCATTTAAAGAATAGAGCTAAGTCTAAACAACAAATAAATGGAAAAGTTCAGTGGATAATTTCACAAATCCAACAATTAGAAAAGAGATTTATTTCTTTAAAAGATAATAAAAAGATAGATCAAAATGTTGCTTTTGAGGTTATAAGAGGACTTTCTTATTTTGAGACTCAGTTTAAGGAACTTATACAGGTTTGTATTAGTAGGGTAGATATAGCAAATCATATGATTATAGAATCAGCAGTAATGCAGAAAGATAAGTATAGAGAATTAGAAATGATTAAACAAGAATTAAAAGATTTTTATAAACAATTTATTGTTGAACAGGAAAGGATTAAAGAAAATGAAAAAAATAAAATTAAAGTTCAGCAAGCATCTAAACGAATTGAAGAATTTGATGAATATAAAAAAGAATTAGAATTATTAATTAGAAGTTTTGAAAAAGAATTTGAATTAAAAGTTGAGAAAGTAGAAAAGAAAGAGATTAAAGAATTAAAGATTGAGGAAAAGCAACTTCATCAAGATGTTAAAAGAATTGGTATGTTTAGTAGTAGATTTAAGAAAGCTGTGGCTACAGCAGTATTAGTTACCTCTGTTTTTGCTGGTGCGGGATTTGCTCAAAAAGGTTATTCTACTTATGGTTATTTGCTTAAGGAAGATACTGCTTCTGTTGAAAGTTTGAAGTCAAATCCAGATTTAGCATCTAAAATAATTATTAACAAAGATACAGGAGATATATCTTATATGGATTTTAAATCTTCTGAAGTGGTATGTGCTGGTTATGTAAAAATGGCTTATGAAAAAATGTATGGTTCTAGTTCAGCACAAAAAAATGGGGTTTATGGTAATGCTTGGCATATGCCTGCAAATATTTTAGCTAAAGGGGGTAAAGTAATTTGGAAAGGTACTGGTGATTTAGATTATTCTCTTCTTAAGAAAGGAGATATTATTGGAGTAAGATACAGGATGAGCAAGTATTTACCTCTTGCACAAAAGGCAGGACAAGATTTCACTCACGTGGTTTTAGTTGTAGGGTTTGATGGGAAGACCCCTTTAATAGCTCACTTATTTCATTCACCTCTTTTAAATTCTGATAAAGGTGATAGAATTGACAATTTATCAAAAAATTTTATATTAGAACCACGTATAGTTCTTAGAACTCATGCAAATTTATAATTAAGGTTTAATTATAACATAATCACCAATATCAACTTTATTGTATAACTTTTGAGCATCTTTGACGTTAAGTCCAACACATCCTTCTGTTTGATATTTAAATATCTTTGGACTATGTCTTAACCCGTGTATCCCAATACCTTTCCAATCAGGGGTTTTAAATCCCTTATAACTTTGAGATTTTAAACGCATCCACCTTGTTCCAAATGGACTTCTTATTATGTTAAATAATGAATATTCTAATTCCCTTATTAAATCTGTTTTATATTTGCCTAAATAATTTTCATCTATTTTTGATTTTTCTTGGATTTTAAATATGCCTTCAGGAGTTAGATTATCTCCTATTTTTGATTTATTTTTTCCAGAAGTATTTTTCCCTATTGCAACAGTATATTTGTCTTCAACTTTTCCATTATTATAATAATAAAGTAAAAAATCAGATTTATCAATTACTATTACACGCTCTTGTTTTTTAACTATTTCTTCTACTTTTTGTTCTAAATCAGATAATTGTTGTGGCTTATTTTCTGAATTGAAATTATTTGGATTTAGTAATAACCAACCTGCAGCTACATAAGTTAAGATTTTTGTGCCTAATTTCATATTTTCTTTTTTAATATATTAGATTTATAAAACTATCGAGTTGATACTACTTATTAGATACGAAATCGAAAGTATTTAAAATTGTAAAACTTGGTTGTTAGTTTATGAATTGGTATAGAGTTAAAGGATATTTGGGACATGTTGGTAAAGGTAAATCTTTAGATGTTTTATATTATATCCATGCGGAAGATATACTTCTTGCTAGAGATTTTTATTTTAATATGGGTAGAGTGAAATTAACTAATTCAAGAAAATACAACATTTCAAATAAATTGCGTATTCGTCCTAAACTTTATTTACCTAATATGTGCTTAGCTGATGATAAGGAACTAGAATTGTTGGAATATATAGTTAGTTTAGGAGCATATAAAGAAGAAACATTTAAAGGAAAAAAAGTTAGATATCATTTTGCACCTAATGGGGGTAGATTATATAATTTAGTTATGAATCTAAATCAAGAAGCATCATTATTTTAGAGAATTTAATATCTTTTTCTTATTCTATCAACTCTTTTATCCATATCTGAATAATTTAAAACTTTAGAAATATTACTTAAATATTTTATACTTAAGAAAATTAATCCCGTGGCAGATAAAATTAAAATTAATTTACCTAATTGATTTGGCAAACATTGATTGGGTAAACCTCTAACAAATCCACCGACTATTTCTGGTTGTTGAGGGATGATCCCCCCATTTTCAAGAATAGCACACTCGCAATCATCAACGTAGGGTAAATATCCTGTAAATATCGGCTTAACCACAAAATTAAATGTGGCTGTTTGATAGATTCCTTGGAAAATAGTAAAAATAGCACCTATTCCTAAGAGAATAGCCCCTGTATTTGCACAAATTCTTTCAATAGATTCCCCATTATTGGTTGAATTTATACAAGCAGTAAGATTTTGTCTAATCTCCTGGATGTTTTCTAGTTTTGATGTTCCAAGTGCTTCAATTGATTTATATATTTTAATTTCTTCATGAATAACTTTTTCCAAAGTATTAATATTATCATTCTTTATAAGGTTCCTTTCTTCTCCAATTTTTTCATTAAGCTGTTTTATATATAAATTTAAATTTACTAAAATAGAATAAACTTTAGTTTGAATAATTTTTCCTTGTCCTTGTTTTAGTTCAGGATAAAGATTATTTAACTGTAAAAAGGTTTGGGCTATAAGTCCTTCAACTACTTCAAACATCTTTTCTTGAAGATTTAGAAGTTCTAAAAAATCGGCTACACCTTGATTATTATTTATTTTTTTGTTTTTTAGGTTAATAAATATTCTAAACTTTGTTTTGTTAATATTTATATTTGTACTTCTTGTTAGTGCTGATTTGGTAGAAATAGTTTTTAATAATTTTGCTACTTTTTTAGCTTCAGCCCCTTTTATAAGACTTAATATTTTCATGCCAATTACTTATTTATATACTATTTAAACTTATCTTTTTTAAATGAGATTTTCTTTCTTTTTCTAAAAGTTTTTTATTGAATTTTATTTTATTTATTAAATTTGCAGCATGCTCTCCACTAAGTGTATAAGGCATGATAACATAGTCTGCACCTTCTTCATATAACTTAATAGTATCTTCGTGGTGATGTGTAACAACAATCACTATTGGATTACTTTCCGAATTTCTTGCTTTTTTAACTAGTAACATATTTGTTTCTAAGTTTGGAATTGTTGAAATTATTAATTTTGTTTTTGAAAGATTTAATTCATTTAATAGTTCTACATCTTGTGCATCTCCATATCTACAATGAATTTTTTTCTTTTCTAGTTCTTTTATGATTTCAGGATTAAATTCTATAATTAAATATTTTTTAGATAATTTTTTAATTGCAGAAAGTAATGCTGAGCCTGTTCTATTGAATCCAAATATTATTGTTTTATAAGAGATATTTTCATCGAAATTACCTTCATTACGTTTTTTTCCTTTTCTTTCAAAAGTGCTTAAAACTGAGGAAAAAATGTTATAAATTGAATTTGAGTAAGTAATCATATACGTTGAGATTGCAATTGTAATAAGTGCAACTAAAGTAATCATAGATAATAAACTTTCTGAAAGTCTTCCGGATTCAAAAGCTAGGGCACATAAGATTAATGAAAATTCACTTACTTGTGCGAGATTTAAACCGGTTATAAAACTAGTTTTTTTAGTATATCCTAAAATACCCATAATAATTAAGATGATTATTGGCTTTATTAAAATTACAAATGCAGAGATAATAATTGCAGGTATAATTATAGTTGAAATGTTTGCTAGATTTATTTGTGAGCCTAGTAAAACAAAAAAGATTATTATAAAAAAATCTCTTAGGGGTTTTACTTTGGAACTTATTTCATAGTGATAGGGTGAAAGAGATAATGTAATTCCAGCTATTAAAGCACCTATTTCACCTGATAAACCTGCTAGTTTGAATAATATTGCTAGTGCAAAACACCAACTTATTGAGAATAGAAACAAAAATTCTTGTGAACTTGATATTCTTTGGTTTAGTTTTGGAAGTAAATAAATTGCAATTAAAAACAAAATTAAAACTAAAATTGCTCCTTTTAAAAATCCAGAAAGTGCAATACTTATTATATCCGAATTTTTTGCGGTTGCAGCTATTAATATTAATGAAATAATTGCGAATAAATCTTGAATTATTAATATGCTGACTGAAATTTTTCCGTGAAGAGTTCCTGTTTCTTGTTTATCTGATAATAATTTTAGAACTATAATCGTACTACTAAATGAGATTGCTGCAGCAATAAATATTGAGCTTGGGAAAGGGATTGAAATAAATTTTTCTAGTATTAATGAAACTCCAAAGGTTATAACTACTTGTAAAACTCCTATTAGTAAAGTGATAAATCCTATTCCTTTTATAATTCTTGGATTTAGACTTAAACCTATTATAAATAATAAGAAGATTATTCCTACTTGTGAAAGTATAGAAATTGTTTCTGAGTGTTGGATAATATTTGAAAAATAAGTACTTGCAACTAAACCTGTTAGAATATAACCTATAATTAAAGGTTGTTTCAAAGCACGCATTATTCCTGAGAATATTGTTGCAACAATAATTAAAAGCCCTAATTCTAAGAATAGTGTTTGCGACATAATCCCTCTTTTAAAGTCTTAATCTGATTGTTATTTATAAAGTTTGCTTTATAAAAATACGACTTATGACATGTTGACATCTTGACGCACCCTTTTTAAATAGAAAAATCTTTAATCTTAGAATGAATATTTCAAAAAGAAATAAACAAAATATCTTATCTGCTTGGAAAAAAAGACATGGTGTCGATGAGATATATATCCAAAGAAATCAAAATAAATATTTTGGATTAAAGTCAAGAATTTGTGGATTTATGATGGGTGAGGGAAATATATTAATTAATAATGGAAAAAAATGTAAACATAATACCTTAAGGTTTTTTCCAGATCATTACTCTTTAGTTCTTTCTTTTAATGAAGATTTGTTAAAAGTCTTACAATAAAAAGCCAAGATTATAAAGAAAAAGAATTACTTTTGGGTAACTTTAGATTCAAAACCTGTCGTTCTGGATTTGCTGAAATCTGGAAAGTTTGGGATTTTGAATTTGGAGATTCCTGCGTGGATTTTAAGTTCAAGAAAAAATCAAATAGAATGGCTGAGGGCTTTTTTTGATTGTGAGGCTTATGTAGATAAAAGAGCTATAGTTCTTAAAACTGTTAATTTACATGGATTATCTCAAATTAAGGTGTTATTAAATAATTTAGAAATATCTTCAAGACTATATCAATATCAACCAAAAAATAAGAATCATAAATTAAATCATATTTTAATAATCGGTAGAAAAGAAGATAGGGAAAGATATAAAAAAGTTATAGGTTTTAATCATACCACAAAGCTTAAAAAACTTGACAATTTTTGAAAAGATTGTGCCACGATCGCATAACCTGGTATTGCACAGAATCCTTCTAAAATCTTTTTAAAGGATGTGTAAGCCTGGAAACCAGTTTATAGAGAGTCTGACCTTAATCGGTATCTCGGTTCAAATCCGAGTCGTGGCGTTTTTTACTTTTTAATATAGTTTTCTTTGTTTTTGAAGGAGTTCAATAAAATAGTAGGTATTAACCTAAATTTTTCTTAAAAAAGGAATAATTTATAAGTAGAAGGTATAATTCTTATAATATCAGAGTTTGTATCATTAAAATATGCGTGAAACCTAGTTCTGATAAAATTTAAGGTGAAAATTAAAATGAATGGAAAAGTAAAATTTTTTAACGAACAGAAAGGCTTTGGCTTTATTGCTGGAGATGATGGACAAGAGTATTTTGTACATAAAACCGGATTAAAGGAAGGAGCTAGAATAAGAGACAACGATGAAGTTACATTTGAGGTAGGAACTGGAGACAGAGGTCCTAAAGCAATTAATGTAAGTTTAGCAAAGAAAGATTAAACTTAATGAAAATTAAATAAATTCTTATCTTATTTCTATTTTTTTATTTTTTATAACAGAAAGCATATAAATATCACTCTCAATATTTTATAAAATAAGATGAAAGATATTTCCAATATAATTAGAGGAAAACTAGTTCTTGCACCTATGGCGGGTGTTACTAATTTGCCTTTTAGGATTTTATGCAGAAGATATGGTGCAAGTTTGGTTTGTACTGAGATGATTAATGCTAATGCTTTATCTAGAGGAAATAAGGCTACAGAAAGATTAACTGAAACTTGTGATGAAGAAAAACCTGTTTCATTTCAATTGTTTGGAACTAAAGAAGAAAATTTCGTTGAGTCTATTAAATTTATTGAAGAGAAAGCAGATATTATAGATATTAATATGGGTTGCCCTGTTGCTAAGATAATTAAACAGGGTGCAGGTGTTGCTTTACTTAAAAGACCTGAAAAAGTTAAAAGATTAGTAAGTGCAGTTGTTCAGGCAACAAAAAAACCTGTTTCTGTGAAAATAAGAATTTCTAGTTTAGAAAATACAATTAAAATTGCAAAGACAGTTGAAGATGCGGGTGCGGCTTTAATAACTATACATGCAAGAACGGCGCAACAAGGTTATTCTGGGAAAGTTGATTGGGGTATAGTAAGAAAAACGAGAAGAGAGCTGAATATACCTGTAATTGGTAATGGTGGGATAATTGATGAGAAGAGTGCTGAAAAGTACAAAAAATGTGCAGATTATTTAATGATTGGAAAGGCTGCAATTGGCAATCCTTATATATTTACAAGATTAAATGAGTATTTACAAGTTGGAAGATTTATTCCTCAGATGGATAAAATTGAATTGTTTAATGAGTTTTATAAATTAACTGAAAAATATCCTATAAAAGAAACTGATTTTAAAACTCAAGCTTTATGGTTTACTAAAGGGATTAAGAATTCTACTGATTTAAGAAATAATATTTCTAAGGCAAAAACTAAGCAAGAAATTCTAGAAATCTTTGAGAAAGAAAAGAACTAATCATTCCTTAGAGGTGATTAATTTTGTAATTACTTTCAAAAGGTTTAAATAATTTACACAGCATCTTAGTTTTTAAAGTTTACAAAATAATATTTATTGTTTCCGGAGGCAAAAATGAGTGGAAAAGATCAAGAAGATTTGGAAAATAAATTAAATGATGGTTCTCAAGGACTTTCAATTGAAGAAACAGGTATCTTAGGTGAAGAACCTTTTGAATCTGGAAGACCTATTGTTTTGCCACAAAAAGAAAAAGATGGTAAATTTGAATTTAATTCAGAAGAAGCACTTGAAACTCCTACTTCTTTAGAAAAAAAAACATCTTTAGATGAAAAGATGGATACTCGGGGTGCAGTTGAATATAACATTGATAGTACTGAAGATGATTTATTTATAGGAATTCAAAAAGGTGCTTTAGAATTAGAAGATTATACTAAAATTGCTAAAGCAAAGAAAATAAGATATTACTTTAGAATTGGTACTACTTGGATAACCTCAGGTGTACTTGCTGGGGGATTACTTTGGTATGCTTTTTCAGGGCAAGTTACAGATTATGCGCAAGGACTTTTAAGATATATTAAATCTCAAAAGCATAAAATTGAGACTGTTGAAGTAGAAAAAGCTCAACTTACCACAGCAAATGAGAAACTAGCAAAAAAATATCAGGGTAAATTAACTCGTTTAACTTTAGAAGAAAAAACAAACCTAAAATTAGGAAGATATCCTGTAGTGAACACAGATGAAATATTTTTAGCTTTGCTTGATAGATGGGGTTATGGGGACAATAGCGCAAGTGTTCCACCTGAAGCATATAAACTAGCACGAATTTCAAATAATGGTTTAACACCTGAACAATTTGTAAGAATAAATCAAAATGAAATTAAACAAGGTGTTGCTCCTTGGTATAATGCTGGAAATCTTGCAACTGCAGCATTAGTTTTTGGTAAAGAAAGCAAAGAATACAAAACTCTTGAACAGTGTTACTTTGCTCAACATCCTGAAGACGATATGAGAGAATAGTTTTATTGGTAGGTTTATATGACTTGTGAATTTATAACTATTATAGGTGGTAAAGGCGGTTCTGGAAAAACTTCTAGTGTAGGGCAAGCAGTTTATGGTTTGGCAAGAAGAGGAGAGAAAATTTTAGTTGTAGATTTAGATAGAGAAAATGGTAATCTTCTTCAAAGACTAACTGGATGTCAAACTTATCATAATAAAATTGTTGGTTTATCTGAATTAGCTAAAGAAGGTTACAGAATTTATCAAGAACATTATGGTTATTTGAAAAGATTAGCAAAGGAAAGTTTTGAAGATCCTAAAAATAGAGATAACATGCTAAGAATTATGAATAATATTGATTATCAAGCAAAATTTTCTTCTAAAGGAGATAGTCAAAAATATGAAGCTGAAAAGGAAAGATTACGTAACGCAAATTTAAATAAGAGGGCCATGCAATTAGTGTGTGAAACTACTGATTTTCAAAAAGTAATTGAAGATAATCTTGTAAAAATTTCTATTCCTGGTGCTAAATATCCTGTAGATCTTTTACCTGTTGCAGGAACTATATCTGATTTAGCTACTCAAAAGGAAAATGTTAATAGCGAAGAATTTATGCGTATTCTTTTAAAGACTACATTTACTCGTTTTATTCCAGATAGGTATACTAAGAGTGTATTTGATGGTGCTGCAGGAGAAAATAGCTTTATTAGAAATATTGGAATATCTTCTCATTTACTTTTGGCAGTATATAGTGATTTACCTGATGAATCTGAAAGTTGTGAAAAAGATTTAAAGATTTATTTGCATTCTCTCTGGGAATATGCGAAGACAAACAAAACTAATAAAAAATTAAGAGTAGCTTTGATTACAAATAAACTTACTTTTGGTAAAGAAGTTTCTTATAAATTTCCAATTAAAACCAGTCTTTTCGGTTCTAAAAGTTATGTTCTTATTAAAGATATAAAAGATGAAGATTTAGAAGGCAAGATTAATAAAGATAATAAAGATGATTTTATAACTGAGACATATAAAGAACCTTCAAATTTAGAAGCTCTAAAATCAGTTAAAAAAGATATTGAAGACAAATTTGGTGGTTTAAAGGATATAATTTTTGAAGATATACCTCCATTAATAGAAGATAGTAGATATCCTTTGGCAAGTAGACAAAATAAATTTTATTCAATTGTATATCCTAATTCTTATCTTACTTTGCAAAGTGAAATTCTTGCTGAGAGAATAATCGAGTTATGTGCTAAAACTGATGTAAGTTTAGTAGATAGACTTAAGATGTTTGGTCATAGGTTTGTTGGATTAAAAGCAGATAAAGAACCCGTTGAAGTATGTTAATATTGAGTAAATGACTTAATTCTTTTCATATCTTAATCTAAAAGCATTTAATTTATAATTTACTTAAGTCATTTACTAATTAGATAACAGTAGATTATATAATTAAATTAGGTAGTTTTCTAATTTTCAGTACATTTTATAAATAACCTCTTTCTAAGAAATATTTATGGGAGTATGGGGTAATCAGGTATCCTCGTCGGCTCCAGTTTAAGATTGTTACCTTAATGGTAATTAGGAAGAAACCGACTGATCCAGGTTCAAATCCTGGTGCTCCCATTTTTTACAACGCTTTTTTTGTTATCTTGTTTTGAGGTAACAGATTTCTAAATGTGTAGTAAACCTTAGTAATAACATCTAAAAGTATTTATATGGGTTTTGCTGAAAAGAGTAGGAATAATTGGAATTTAGTTAAAGTTACTATTCAATAATGATTACAAACGGAAAGGTTTATAAATGTAAGGACATATTTAGCTATTACTTTAGAGTTAAAATCCTAATAATGACCTTTAAAGGCTGTTTAAACAAAGTTTAAAGTTTTTTTAGGTTTAAGCGAGGGGTGTTTTTACAAAATTGGAGGACAATTAAAATGATTAAACAAAATGGAATAGTTAAGAAAGTTCTATTGGGTGCAGTAGAGTTAGCACTTTTATATCAATCAATGAAGGGTACTGCAGATGCAAGAACTTTAAGTGGTCAAAAAAGTGTTAAAGAATATATGAATACTCTTAAGAACAATAAAAAAACACAAGCAGTTTATCAAACAATAAATGATGTGTTTACTCAAATAAAATCACCTTTGAGTGCACTTACTGACAAAAATAAAAAGAATTCTGAAATAAGTTATTTAGACATAACTGATGGAAATTTGGGTGTTGTTGTTAAAAATCCAATAGGAAATTTAGAAGGATATGTATTTTCATTTAACTTAAATAATGATTTAAGAAGTAAATTAGACAAACAAGAAGTATTGAGTAATGGAAAAAAATATGCTATAGATGCAAATAAAATAAATGCTATTTATGCTACAGGTGATGTAGATGAAATATCAAAATCAGTTAAAGTGGATACTTATCATATTATAATGGGTAAGAATCATTTAGTTTTAGATGCTGAAGATGTTGCAGAACTTGTTTCAAGTCAAGTTGTAAAAATAGAATCTACAGATGATGATAAAGGAGATTCACTAGCTTTAAAATCAAGCGATGATAGTGATTCTGATACAAAGTTAAGATTAGAACAAGCTCAAAAAGATCTTGATGCTAAAGTAAAAGAATTAGATGATATAAGTAAAAGGATGAAAGAAGATATTAAATCAGATTCACCTGCAAATCCAATTGCTCCAGTAGCAAGTGGAGTAGAGGATACTTCTGGAGAAACCATATCAGAAACTCCAAAAATATCACAACCTGGATTTTTAAGCAAGGCAAAAAGTTATATTGCAAATGTTTTCAAACATAAAATCAAAGAAACATCAGATACAGTTGTTGTAGAACCAATAAGAGAAAAACCTGGATTTGATGAAGTAGATACTTCAATAGAAAGATATAATGGAATAAGTCTTGAATTGTTTGGATATCCAAATAGAAGAGAAGATTTAGTTACTATAATTGAAGGAAAAGCAGGAAAACTTGATGCTGATGGAAAAACAATGACAGCAGATATAGTTTATGGAATTGCAAATGCAAATCTTCCACTTTATGCAGGTTATCATGGATTTGTTAAAGATCTAGTTGAAGCTATGATTTTAGCTAAAACAAATGGTAAAGATGCAAGTGGAGATTTAGGTGCCTGGTTTAATATGGGAAAATTAGGAAATATTGGTGCCTCAGTTTTATTTGATCAAAGAAAAGCTCCTAAGACAAAAGTAAGTTATACAAAAGATCTTAAAAAAGGAAGATTGGGTTTAGGAATAAATACTTCTGGAGATGGAGTTGACTTAAAAGGATGGGCAGAATATATAAGAAATGATAAGCATGCTTTTGTATCGGCAGTAAGAAATATGAATGGTAAAGGTGGAAAAATGCCAACTACTTCTGCAGGTATTTTAGGTAATAACCTATACACTTTGGTTTTAGCTGATGACAATAAGGCAGTTATTGAAGTTGGTGGAAACACAGTAAAGATACCTTATCAAGTAATAAAAGAAACTATTCAAAATTATACAAATAGAGTTGGATTAGATGTATTTAATTCCTATCAAGATATGTGGGATGGTTTAACTTGGATGGCTGCAGCAGGAAGACAATCTGTTGCAAGTAGACAAGACCTAAGTGAGAAAAGATTTATTCAAGCTGCCTTAGCTTATAAAACAACTAATGGTTGGATGGGTGGACTTGGAGCAAGTTTTGAAGCTACAGGAAAAAACTACCAAAACCAAATACAAATTGAAGGTGGAAAGTGCTTTAAGGGATTGAATGCAGAAGCTAAGCTAAAATATAGCAGACTACAAGATAAAAAAGGAAACAAAGTAGGTAGTCTTAACTTCAATATTCAAAAAAGGTTTTAAGTGGGGGTTCAAAGAATGAAAAAAATATTATTTACAATATTAGCAGTCTTAATGATTAGCTTAAGTACAGTTAGTACTTTAGCAATTGGAGAATCATTAGGTGGTTCTGACTCTGATTCAGATTCAAGTTCTGATAGTGGAAGTTCAGATTCAGGAATAAGCATTGGTCAAATATGGGATAATCTTGTTAATTGGTTATTTCCTAAAGAAGGAGAAACAATTAGTACAGATTTAGATCCATTAGATAATTTAGGAAATCCTGGAGATAGTACAAACTGGGATACTGATAGTGATCAAGCTGAAGATGAAATACCTGATGAAAAAAATGATCCCATTGAAGAAGGAACAAAAGATGATCCTTCAACTTTTGAAATAGATCAAACAGCACCTATAATTGTGCTTACAATATCACCAAACAATCCTGTTTTAAATCAAAAAATTAAGATTAAAGCAGTTGCAAGTGATGAATCAGGAATATCAAGTCTTGAAATTAAAGTTGATAATAATAAAATCGTAAGTTCAACAAGTTCAGTCTTAGAAACTGAATTTACAGTGACTGAAAAGAAGACATATACAGTTGAAGCTGTTGCAATGGATACAAAAGGAAATACTGGAGCACAAAAATTAGTGTTTACAGCTGAAAATACACTTCCAAGCTTAGAAGTAAGTGATGTTACAGTGTATGAAGGTGAAGAAGCAGTATTAAAAGTTAGAACATTTGATGCAGAAGATGCAAATGATGTTATAATTAGCTTTAAACCAGTTGCAAATTCTAAAGGAAAAACAGCAAATATAGACAAACAGGGAAGATGGAGAACTCATGCTGGAGATGCAGGAGAATATGCAATAACAGTAACAGCCGAAGATAAAGCTGGTGGGCAAACAGTTACAACTGCAAATATAAGGGTAGTTGCAAAAAGGCCACATTATTTTGTAATTGATAGTGTAAGAATTGAAGATAGTGCAATGGTTGGCGAAGACTTAAGTGTTGCAGTATTTGTTAGAAACGAATTTGCGGACGAAGAAGAAATGGAAATATCAGTTAATATACCAGAATTAGCTGTTAAAGCAAAAGCTGAAATATCTGAATTGAAGAAAGGTGATTCGGATATTATAAACTTAGTAATCAGCTTACCTAGTGATATACAACCAGGTGAGTATGGAGTTGTAGCAAGTGTTACAAATTCAGATTATGAGGGAGAGCTTTACTTTACAAGCTTAGAGGTTTATAGTTAACTGTTATAGAACAAAACCTATAGGAGGATTTTGAAAAATGAAAAAAACAATGTTTGCAGTGCTTGCATTAGTATTGATGGTATTCACATCAGTTGCTCAAGCTGCAGTCTTTACAGAAGACAAATTTACAGTTGACAGCATTAAAATTGATGGTGATTTAATCGATTCATATAGCACTAGCAGAATATACGGTGCTGGACTTGGTGAAAATTTGAAGATAGAACTTCAATTAAGATCAAGTGCAGATGTCAAAGATGCTAAAGTTAGAGCATGGATTGACGGAACTAAAAGAGATATAGAAGATTCAACAAAGGCATTCAACTTATATGAAAATGTAGTTGAAAAAATAACTTTGAACTTAGAAATACCAGAAGATAAAGTTAAAGAAGGAGACTATGAAATAAATATAGTAGTTGATTCTGGTTACAGTGAAATGAAAGTTTTCAGTATGCCATTAAAAATTATGAAAGACGCATACAACTTAGAAGTTAAAAATGTTGAAATAGTTTCAACTAGTGGTTCAGAAACTGTTGAAGCAGGAAAAACATTCCAAGCTAAAGTATGGGTTGAAAACAATGGTAGAGAAGACGAAGAAGATGTTGTAGTTCAAGTTGCTATACCTGAATTGAATATTAAAGAGTCTGAAAAAGTTGATGCATTAGACGCTGGAGAAGAATTCAAGAAAGAGTTCCAATTCAAAATAAGTGCAGATGCTGAAGCTAAAGATTACGATGTAATTGTTACTGTTTCAAGTGATAATTATGACAACGAATATTTTGACAAGATTGTTTCAAAACAAACTGTTAAAGTAGTTGAATCAAAAGCAATAGCAAAAGATGCTATCACAGCAATAACTAGTTCAAACGAAATTGTACAAGGTACTGAAGCTGTTTACGCAATTGCAATAACAAACTTTGGAAGTTCTGAAAAAGAATATTCTGTTGAAATTGTTGGTGCAGATGCATGGTCAACAGTAACTAGCCAAAGTGTAAAAGTTGCTTCAGGAAAAGTTGGAGAAATAAAAGTTACAGTTAAAGCAAACTCAGATGCAGCTTTAGGTGAAAAAACTTTCACAGCTAAAATAAAAGCAGACAGCAAAGTAGCTAAGGAAATGAACTTAACTGCAAATGTTGTTAAAGCTTCAAGCAACTGGGACAGTGTTAAAACTGGACTTGAAATTGGATTTGCTGTATTAGCAATAATCTTAGTTATAATCGGACTTATCATAGCTTTCAACAAATTGAAAGGCGATGATGAAGAAGAAATGACTGAGAGTTCAACTGGTCAGACTTATTACTAAGTCTATTTTTTTCTTTTTTTCTTTTATTTTTAGTCTCTAGTTAGAAATATAGTAGGATAACCTTAATTTCTTAGTAAAATATATAAATAAAGTTTGCATTTCTTTGATTTAAGCGTAGGATAACCTGCTTAAAACACAAAAAAGAGGGTTAAATTTGGTTTTTGCAAAATATGTTCTAAAAAATGGAAAAAAGATAGGCCCTTATTATTACGAAAGTGTGCGTGGAAAAGATGGTAAGATTAGAACAAAATATCTTGGAAAAAATCCTAAAAAAAGTTTAATTTCTATAAAAAATTTTGGTTCTCCTACAAAGTTTATTAGCAAAATTCATAATTCTTTTACTAATGAGCATAAAGCACATCACTTTATTTTTTTATTATTAACTTTATTTTTTGTATTTGGATTTTTTGCTTTGCAGAATTTATCTAATAATAATTTAATTACTGGGCATGATGTTGCAGTTGCTTCTGAAACTGATTTAGATAATGATGGGGTTTTAAATGCAGATGATTATTGTCCAGAAACACATGCTGATTGGATAAGTAATGTAAATGTTGATGGCTGTGCAATAAGCGTCGGAAGTAATGATACTTACTCAGTTCAACCAAGTGCCGCAGCAGGAAAAGATACTATTATTTATGATAATGATGGTTCTGATGATTCTAATTATCCTGAATCTCAGTATAACTATGGAACTAATCAATATCTTTCTGGAGGAAATACCCCTTGCTTGATGTTATTAGAATTTAATTTAACTGCTTTGCCTTCTAATTCTGAATTAATTTATGCAAATCTTAGTTTAAATGTTGTAGGTGCACCAAGTACTTTATCAATTTACAAAATTGATTCTTTTTGGAAAGAGGGGGCAGGTTCTGGTTCAGGTATTAATTCTGATTCTATAAATGGTTCTACTTGGATAGAAAAATATTTTGGTGATAACATAGATAATTTAACTTCAGAAAATGACCCTGCTGATTGGAATTATAATGGTAGTGATGTAGATGTAAATATATTTCAGTCTATAATCATGCCTACTTTGAGTAATGAATATTTTTCTGTAGACATTGCGGGAATAGCACAAGGATGGATTAATGAAAGTTATGATAATTATGGTCTTGGAATTAATGCTACTGGTGGGGCAGATGTCTCTGCAATTTATACTAGTGATATTACTGGACAAGAACCTAACTTCACAATATTATATATTATTCCAGATGATGATTTGGATAATATTACAGATTCAGATGATTTATGTATTCATACTCATGCAGATTGGATAACTAATGTAACTGGATTTGGATGTGCACAAGGTCCGGGTTCAAATGATACTTTTGTTAAAATTTATCAGAATTTTTCAGATGAAGTTGATGATACTTATTTTTATAACGATTCTCTTAATTATAATAAGGGGATTGAGGATGATTTATATATAGGGGGCAATTATGGATCTAGTATTACTTATAGAACTTTATTAAAATATAATATTACTTCTTATTTACCCGTTAATGTTTTGGTGGATGAAGCCATTCTTAGTTTGTGGTCTGCGTATGTATCTCATTTTCCTACAGAAGATTTAGAATTAAGTTTGTATCCTATTAATAGATCTTGGGAAGAAGGGGTGGCTGTAAACGCACCGAATTCAAATTCTATTAATGGTACTACTTGGGATGAACGATTTTATGGTTTAAATTGGGATGTTCCTGGTGGAGATTTTATGGATACTTCCTTAATAAATCAGAGTAATATTACTATTACAAACGCTCTTGAGGAAGTAAACTTTACTATTTTAGAATATTTAAATAATCTTTTGAATGGAACTTATTTAGACCAAGGTATATTAATAAAATTGAGTGATGAATGGAATAGAGGAAGCATAAGTTTTTATTCTGCTGAATATAATGCTTCTTTGAGACCAATAATCACAGTTCAGTATTCGGTTGATGCAGGGGTTCCTATAATTACAAATTTGGTTAATGATTCAATAACTTCAAGTTCAGTAACTATAACTTGGACAACTAACGAAAATGCAAATTCAACAGTTTATTATGGAACTGATGTGGATGTAATAAGCCAGGTGGGAAGTTCAAATTTAGAAACTTCGCATAGTGTGGTGTTATCAAGTTTAGGTGCTGATACAGTCTATTATTATAATGTTTCAAGTTGTGATAAATGGAAGAATTGTAATATTTCTGAACAAGAAAACTTTACAACTGCTGCTGGGCCAGATGCAATTGCACCTTTAGTTTCAGCAGTTGCAAGTTCTTCAATTACTCCAACGGATGCAACAATAACTTGGATTACTTCTGAAAATGCAAATTCAACGGTTTATTATGGAACGACAGTAAATACAGAAACTGAAACTGGAAGTGCAACTTTAGAAATGGCACATAGCGTTGCATTATCTAGTTTGGATATAAATTCAACTTATTATTATAATGTTTCAAGTTGTGATGCGACTGCAAATTGCAATATTTCTGAGCAATATAATTTTACAACTTATGATACTTCACAGCCCGTGATTACAAATCTTTTAAATTCATCAATTACTTCAAGTTCAGCAACTATAACTTGGACTACAGATGAAGATTCAAATTCAACAGTTTATTATGGAACGACAGTAAATACAGAAACTGAAACTGGAAGTGCAACTTTAGAATTTTCACATAGTGTGGGTTTATCGGGTTTAAGTGCAAATACAACTTATTATTATAATGTTTCAAGTTGTGATGGCGGTGCAAATTGTGCAATACCTGAACAAGAGAATTTTACGACTTTAGATAATTTACCGCCTATAATTACAAATCTTTTAAATTCATCAATAACTTCAAGTTCAGCAACAATAACTTGGACTACAGATGAAGATTCAAATTCAACAGTTTATTATGGGACGACTGTAGATACAGCAACTGAAACTGGAAGTGCAACTTTAGAAATATCACATAGTGTTGCATTGTCTAGTTTGAGTGCAAGTACTACTTATTATTATAATATTTCAAGTTGTGATATAGATTCAAATTGTAATATTTCTGAGCAAGAAACATTTACAACTTCTGCAGCAACTAGTCAGGACAATCCATCTAGTGGTGGAAGTTCTGGTGGGGGTGGAGGAGGTGGAAGTTCTGCATCTACAACACCAAGTATAATAATTCCAATTACAGAACCAATTAAACAAAGATTACCTGAATTAAACTTGGTAGAAACAGAAAAAGGACAAATTTTAGATTATGAAGGTGGAAGGCATATAATTAAATTAAGTGAAAATATAGAGCATATTTTTGAAATAAATAAAATTAGTGAAGAAGAAGCTTCGTTTACTTTGTATTCAGAACCGATCAGTTTTACTTTAAAGAAAGGTGAATCCAAAAAAATAGATATTAATAGCGATAAAATATCGGATATCCAATTTAAATTAAATGAAATTTATAATAGGAATAAAGTAGATGTTCAAATTACTAAACTTTTAGGTGCAAATTTATTACCTGAAAATAAAGAAATTTTGGATCAGATTCCTAAGAGTAATTTAAACTCATTTAAATTTATTCTTTTAGGAATAATAAGTCCTTTGATATTATTTGGAATTATAATTTATTTAGTATATTATTCTAAAAATAAAACTAAATCCAAAGCTAAACAGAATAAGTTGCTTGAATTAGTTAACCAAATAACACAGAAAGAAAATAATACTTTATTAATAGAAGAATCTAAACTTAAGAAAGTTGAGCCTAAATTAGTCAAGCCTAAAATTATGACTCCTGAAGAAAAACAAAGAAAGCATATAGATAGTATAAAAGAGAGTATTAAACAAAATTTAAGTAGGGGTTTCTTGATTGAAGATGTTGAAAATAGTTTGTTAAAAGCAGGCTATTACAAACCATTTGTTAAACAGGCTGTAAAAGAAGTTTTGGCTGAAAAGAAAGTATAGTCTTTTTTAAATGTAGTTCAACCAAAATTTATAGAAATATATATAAAGGAAAATAGTCTTTGTAATTAAGAATTGTAGGGTAACCTAAAATAAAGGCTTAAAAGAGGGATTTGAGTGGTTTATACCAAATATATTACAAAGAACGGAAAGAAAATAGGTCCTTATTACTATAAGAGTGTTCGTGGAAAAGATGGCAAGGTAAGAAGTGTATATATTGGTCATGATGCAAAATCCAATGCATCAAATTTTAATTCATTAAATGCTCTAAATTTTAAAATTAAACCAAAATCTAGATTAAAAATTATTTTAAATTATCAATTATTTAGATTTTTTAAACATTTGAAAACAAATTTATCTTCATATCTGCTTGTTTCATTTTTAATCTTGTTTGTTGGAGGATTTTTTGCATTTGGTGGCTTTAGTAATTCGT
>JAGVZY010000006.1 GCA_018302225.1 Candidatus Woesearchaeota archaeon | reverse complement strand
TCTCCGTATGAGGGAGTACTTGTTGTATTTTGTGCAGTTTCAGTCCACCCTGGAAAGATAATATCTGCCGGAGCTATTTCTGTATAATCTATTAATATTTTTGGATGATTTGAAGCATTAGTTCCTTCATTAGACGTAAACTGACAAACTCCCTCTATCTCTAATTCAATAATACTATTAGTTCTTTCAATTAGAATTCCATAATTTTCATAAGAACCATTAACCCACCCCTGAATATAAGATTTTAATTTAGTTTCATTAAAATTATACCATACTGCGACACCATTACTTTGATGTTCTGAAGTAGCAAGACTCTCAGCTTCTACACCATCTATTCCAGTACCATTTGCTTGCCAATCTTCGGCCCCACCATCATCAAGATTATTTCCAAAATATGCTTCTTGCCAAGTTGAACCATTCACACTATCTGAATTTATAACATCTGATCCAGTACCTTCTTCCCAATAATGTAACAAAGGATGAATTGTAAAATTAACTGTTGCCGTAGGTCCAACTTTACTTTCACAGAATATACTGACCATAACATCATCTATACTTGCATTACTCGGAATATCCGTAAGATTCCACCATATTAAACCATAGTCTATAGCACAATTTCCCACAGGGCAATCATTACCTACTTGAAATGTATTTGCTCCCCCAAAATTTCTTTCATAAAATAATTCTCCACCTCCGCCAGTACCATTATTAATATAAGTATCTTTTCCACCCATATAACTAGAGTTTACTTCTAATATAGTATAACCCGTTATTGAATTTAAAAAAAAGGAGTTATTTTCAAGTAAAAAGAAAAATCCTATAATAAATAAAAACAAACCCAGCACAAGAAAAATCTCTCTACTTGAATCTCCTCTTTTTTGTCTAGACATATTTAAAAATAATCAGCAGTATTATTTAAGAATTTCTAAAAAAGGATTAAATTCACTTAGTCAGCGCAACCTTTATAAAAGTACCACTTATTTATTAATTATAGCGAGGTAGAACAGCTAGGAGTGTTCGCTGGGCTCATAAGCTTATCTGAGAGACCCAGAGGTCGGTGGAAGCAATAGGGGATATTGCTGCCGAATTCAAATCCACCCCTCGCTATACATCCCCATATTTTCTATTATTAATTATTTATAAAATTGAATGTAAGGATTAGCTTTACCTTTATTTCCATTTTTTATGACTTATCGCAGATGGTCGGAATTGATAAGAGCGTAGTCTTATATGGAAAACTATTTAATAGGTTTATTACTTTATATTCTTAAAGAGGTGCTAGATGTTTTATTTTAATAAAAAAGCCCAAGTAAGTGTAGAATATTTAATGTTAGTGGGAGTTGCTTTTCTTATTATAATTCCTATTATTTATTATGCTACAACTACTTTAACAGAAAATGTCACTTATTCAAAATCAGAAAATTTCATAAAAACAATTGCAACAAATGCAGATAGATTATACTCTCTTGGTCCTGGCTCAAAAAAATCAATTAGTTTAGAACTTCCAGGAAATGTTGAATCTATTCAAATTTTAGACAAAGAAATTATCTTAAAATATTCAAAAGGAAATAATCTTTATGATATTGCAGAATTCACAAAAGGAAATATTACTGGTTCAATTTCAACAATTTCAGGTTTAAAACTAATAAACTTAGAAGTCTTAGAATCAGGTATAGTTCAAATAGGTTCTGAAAATGATACTTCTGCACCGGTTATCCTTTTAACCCTGCCTTCAGAACAAACCCTAAATCCAGTAATTTTAAGTGTAATCACAAATGAATTTGCAACATGTAAATATTCCACTATAGATACAACTTATGATTTAATGCCCTCACAATTAACAGGAACTGCAACAGATCATTCAGCTTCATTAAATCTTTCAGATGGTTCTTATACTTATTATTCAAAATGTAAAGATCTCTATGAAAATACAATGCAGGGCTCTGTACAAATCAATTTTATAGTAAACAGTTCTTTATACGAAGTAACACCCCCAGAAGAAGAGCCAGAAGAATTAATACTAAACTCTCCAACTTTAATTTTACCTGCAAATGCCTCAACAGGAATTTCAAGAACACCAACATTCCAATGGTCTGCAGTTTCAGGAGCAAACAATTACTTATTACAAGTTTCACAAGATTATGGCTCATTCACAAATATAATTATTAATACAACAACTTCATCAACCAGTTATACTCAAATGAGTTCAATTACAAACAATGCTTGGTTTACATGGCATGTTCTTGCAATAAACTCAACCCAAAGTAAGTGGAGTACTGAATTTGTATTTAAAACTTAAAATGAAAAAAGGACAATTAAGTGCAGAAATAATGTTTTTGGCTGCAATTATGATGGTTATATTTATCAGTTTATTAGCCATTAATTATATAAAACGTACAGAACTTATTTCAGAAAGAGAATCTTTTGAAAATGAAATGTCTTGCACTCAAATTTCAAATATTATAGATCAAGCAATGATAATTGGTCCAGGAATAAAAATTAATTCTACAATCCCAAGAGTTTCAAGAATGATTAACAACACTTTAATGGTTTCTGCTCCAATCCATAACCCTAATACTGTAAAAGTTGCCTATTATAGTTGCCACATTGATGAAGCTTTTTTAAATCCCGCTCTAACTGGATTTTATCATGAAGAATTTATAAGAGGAGATGGAAAATGTGGTTATTATCCTGATTCAAAATTAGATGAACTTATCTCAAAATCCTATTCATTCACAACTATCTATTTAGAAGATCCCCATCTAAATTCAGCTTACCTATCAAAATTCGAAAATATAGTAAAAAATGGAACTGCCTTAATTGTTTCAGAACATGCTATAAACTCTGCAGGAACTGCATTTGGAAAAGAATTCGCATTTAGAGGTAGAAATTTAGGTAATGAAAAAGCAATTATCACAGCAAAAAATGATCCAGTCTATGAATTTGAAACAGGAGATGAGATCATATTTAATGAATATCCTTATTTTAATACTGAAGAGATTGTTGTTGCAAGATTTGAAGATTTAAAACCAGCAATAACTTATTGGAGATATGGTGACGGAATTATTTCACACTTTCCAGACTTTAATGCTGATATGGAAAATAAAGATTTTACAAGAATAATCACTACACACATTATAAATATCAATGAACTTATTTTTGATTCAGAAAATTTTTATTTTTGCTCAAATACAGCTAATATTACTTCAACAGAATTCAGTTATGATTATCAATTATGGAATGTTAATGGAACAATAGATTTAATCAATTACTAAGAAAATGAACAAGAAAGCCCAACTATTTTCAATGGATGCAATGGTAGCCTCAGCCATATTTGTGTTTTTATTAGTTTTAATATTTACTTTCTGGTATAGTCATAGTATTACTTTTCAAAAGGAAAAAGAATATTCTTTGATGGAAAATAAAGCCTTTTCAGTTTCAAACTTACTTATTTCTACTACTGGAAGACCAAGTGCTTGGGAATACAACCTTTCAGAGCCAGAGACTCTTGGTTTAGCTTATATGGATAAAACTCTTAAAAAAGAAAAATTAGACACTTTTATTACTTTAGAATATTCTCAAATCAAAGAAAAATTAAATATTGAAAAATATGAATTTTATTTCAAATTAAAAACTACTGAAGGAACTATTTTATATCAAGCAGGAAATTTTACTACTGCTGAAAATGTAATTTCAACTCAAAGAGTTGTATTATTCAATAAAGTTCCGCACATAATGGAGTTTGCACTATGGGATTAAATAAAAAAGGTTATATCTTTGTATATGATGCTATGGTTGCTACAATAATTTTAATAATAATTCTAGCAATTTCCTATAAAAATATAATAAACGAAGATACTCAATCAGAATTACAAGTAGTACGTATAGGGAATGATATAGTTTCCATTCTTGAGCATATAGACAATTTAAATTTACTCTCTGAAAATCAGATAGAAAATTCAATGTATGAAATGCTTCCTGAAAATTATGATATGCACTTAAAAATCTCTGGAAATTTTCCACAAGGAGAGTTTGATATAGGCTCTGAAATACCTCAAGATAAATTTGTGGCTTCAGGAAAGTACATTTTTGTGATTTCAGAATTAAATAATATAAAATACTTTGCAAACGCAAGATATTGGATATGGTTAAAATAACTAAGAAAGGGTTTGTAATTACAATAGGTATCTTTTTGTTAGGTTTAACGCTATTAAGTTATTCTATGCTTCATAAAGACTTAAAATCTGCTTTTGATGAAACTACCACAGAATTAATTATGCTTGAAAGGGTTAGATTAATAGACTCTGCAGTTCAAGCAGGTTTTAGAAAAATATTTTTAACAAGTTCTAATTTGGAGGTAAATCTTACAAATGAGTATATAATGTTTTCAGAAGACCTTCCAACAAAACAAGAAAAGAAACTACAAGTAGACTTGCAGGATTTTGCAAGTTATGTTGAAACTCAATATCCTGAAGTAGACGTAAATCTAGGCAATTTCTTAGAAAAGAGATCTTTAGTAATTAAACCGTATAATATTGTTTATCAACATAATCCTTGGGGTGGAAATACTTTAGAAGTAATTCCAGAAACAATTAATTTTAATAAGTATCTTTTATCAATACAAACAGGTGCAGCCATAACTTCTTGTGAATATACTACTCCTACTGGAAATCAAAGTCTTGCTATACAACTAATAGTAGATGCAAAAGGTCTAGAACAAAATTGTAATTTCTCAGGATATGTAGATCCATATCAAGATAATGAATTTAATTTTAACAACAAAAAAATATATATTACACTTAAAGATGGTGGAAAACTATCAGTTTCAAATTCACAAGCCTATATAAAAATTGACACTTCTGTTTATTTAAATCAATTAGACCAACTACCTTATGTTACTTTTCCATCTGATTTCTTTAAAATTAATTTAGCTACAGCAGAAAAAGAAAGCACAATTGATATTACTAAAGAAAGCGGAGTGCAAATCGCCTAAATTTAATGGATTTTTATTAAAATACTACTTTTTGATTATAACACAGCTTTAAAAACTAAGAAACAGAATTTATATTTATGGATATTAAAAGAAAAGAGGTTATACTATTTGAAATTATCTATTGGGTAGGTATTATCTTGCTATTTATCGGATTTATTCTTGATAAATTAATCTTAATTTCAATCGCAATTTTGTTTACTATGCTTTCTTTATTTGAAGACCATAAAGAAAATTTAAAAAATCTCGCAAAATTTCAATTTATCTTATTTTATATTCTTGGAGCAATATTAGTAATACTTTCATTAAATTTTGGAAGTCTAAAAGCACTTTTTACAGGTGTAATTATTATTATAATCTCAATAATTTCTTTCAGAAGACCAAAAATACATTTTGATCACAAAAATTTAGAATCCCATAAATTTTCAATTGCACATATTCATAAAACTCCAAAAGTAAAACTCAAAATAGAAAAACCAAAAGTTAATTTTTTCAAAAGATTATTTAGTTTTAAAAGAAAATCTTCTAAAGTAATTCAACCAAAAATTAAACTTAAGACTAAACCCCTAGAATCTAAAAATCTAAGAAAGATTATATTGGCGCCTTTTATTTTGGTTTATATAGTTGTAATAATCCTAATCTTAGCCTCATTTTATTCAAATAATCTCTATATTATTATAGTTTCCTTATTTATTACAATTATAAACTTTTTACTCTCTTTAAAAAAGCATTTAATGAAAAAGAGATCTTTATTTAGAGTTCCAAAGAAAGAAGTAAAAAATCTAAAAGAAAATTTAGAATCAAGAAAAGAAAAAATTATCCTAAAAAAACCAGAAATTCAAATGCCTATAAAACGAAGACTTCCAATAACTCAAATAAAAAATCTAGTAAAACAAAAGTCCCAATATCAAACAGATATTGATATATTATACTCCTTATTAAAAGAATATAAACTAATCAAATTATCAGAAATAGTTGAAATATTTGGAATTACCAAAGAAAAAGCTGAAGAATGGGCTTTAATACTAGAAGAATCAAACTTAGCGATATTACATTATCCTGCAATGGGAGAAACAGAATTAAGAGCAAAGGCTTAAAATGGCAAAAGATATAATAGAAAAATATCAATTAACTGCAGATGAGATTTCTACAGAAGTGCATATTTGTGGCCAAGGCAAGAAAGCAACAGATTATGTTATAAAAACTCAAGAAATTGGCATAGCGACTGCAGCACTTTTAGACAAAATAAAATCTGAATTGGTAACTCAAGTTCAAGTAACTGCATCAGAGATTCTTGATCCAAAAACTATTGAAGAACTTAAAAAAAGATTTAGACTAAAAGCAGAAGAATTAATCTCTTTGCACATGCCTTCAATAACTGGCACAGCAAAAAAATATTTCATTGGAAGATTAATGCAAGAAATGCTTGGTTTAGATTTAATTGAATTCTTACTGAATGATATCCAACTAGAAGAAATTGTTGTAAATTCTGCACAAGAGCCAATAAGAGTTTATCACAGAAAGTATGGTTGGTTATCCACAAACGTTCTAATTAAAACAGAAGCACAAATTGCAAACTTCTCAAGCATTATTGCAAGAAGAGTTGGAAGACAAATCACAAGTTTAACTCCCTTATTAGATGCTCATTTAGTTACAGGGGACAGAGCAAATGCAGTTTTATATCCTATTTCAACAAAAGGTAATACGATTACACTTAGAAAGTTTGCACGTGATCCTTGGACAATGATAGATTTTATCAAGAATAAAACTTGTTCTTCAGATGTTTATGCTTTAATTTGGGAAGCAATAGAATATGAAAATAATATTTTATTTAGTGGTGGTACTGCATCTGGAAAAACCAGTTTCTTAAATACTTGCATGCCTTTTATTCCACCAAATCATAGAATAGTTTCAATGGAAGATACAAGAGAACTTGCATTACCTAAATTTTTATATTGGTGTCCTTTAGTTACACGTCAACCAAATCCAGAAGGAAAAGGTGAAGTTTCAATGTTAGATTTACTTGTAAATTCACTTAGAATGAGACCCGATAGAATTATACTTGGAGAAATTAGAAAAAGAGCAGAGGCAGAAGTTCTTTTCGAAGCAATGCACACAGGACATAGTGTATATGCTACTGTTCACGCAGACTCAACAAATCAGACTATTCAGAGATTGGTTAATCCGCCAATAGAAATTCCTTCTAATATGCTTGAAGCTGTAAACATTAATATTGTTATGTTTAGGGATAGAAAAAGAGGTTTAAGAAGAACTTTACAAGTTTCTGAATTTATCTTAGGAGAAGAAGAAGGCTCTTCAATTATAAAACCAAACATTCTTTATAGATGGAAAGCAGTGGACGACACAATAGTCCAACATAATGAAAGTTTAAAATTGTTTGAAAATCTAAGCACCCATACAGGTATGACTATTAATGAAATAACTAAAGAAATAAATGAAAAAAAGAAAATTTTAGAATATATGGCTAAGAAGAACATTCGTGATATCGATAGTGTTGGAGAGATTATATCTCGTTATTATCAAGATAAAGAAACACTTTTAAAAGAAATTAAAAAATAAATAATTATCTTTTAGCTTTGATAGAGTAAAGCTTTTCTCTTAAGATGAATAGTTTATCTCCACTTAACAACTTTTCTTTACCACTATCTTCTGGTTGAATTCCAAGCACATCTAAATATTTAATTAATTCACTAAATGTAACATTTAATAATTCTTTGGCAAAAGATAAATTAGCTTTATATCTATTTCCTGATTTGGGAGTATTAGTTTTCTTTAATAAATAATTTATAACATCATTTTTTGCAAAATATTTTTCATGACTTACTTCAAATCCTTCTAAATCTTTGTGCAACATTGCGCTATAAATAGAAGACCTAGTAAGATTGAGCTTATTTGCTAATTTATCCACACTATAACTTGATTGAACTAACTCTTTAAACACACTACCTGAAATACTATTATCTTCGACACTTTTTCTATTTATTACTCCATATTTAAGATAGTCTTCATAAAGCTTAGAAGGTATATGAATTGCAGCACCATTAAATTTTATTCCTTTTTCTTTTCTCTGTTTTTTATCTGCTTGTAAATCTGCAACATTATAAACTCTAGCAAATTCATGAACTTCAATAGATTTATTATTTTTATTTAAATCAATTTCAGAATTTACTTCTTTTTCAGGTTGAGGTTGATTAAATCCATTTCTTAATATACTTTCTAACTCCATAGAACTTAAATTTAAGTTATACTGCTTTAAAAGTTTTTTAGAACCATATCTTCCCGAGCTAACAGCAGTATCCAAAATTTCTTGAATATTGTTGCCTTGAACTTCTATTTTAATATACTCTGCACTTTTAGTTGTGTGGTATTTAGTTTTATTTTTCTTTAATTGTGTTTCAGTTTTATCCACAATTTTAATTACAATTTCATTTAACTTTTCATTATAAGGTATGTAAATTATACTTTCTTTCTTATTAGAACTTTTAACATAGATTATAGGAACTAAAACTTCATTTAGTGATTCAGTTTCTATTAATTTAATATAATCTTGCACTTGGGATTTTAAAGCTTCAGGCAATACAACTTTACCTTCATTAACATTTTTAGCTAAGTCTAAATAAGTTTCATAATCTGAACCTGCTTTTTCTTCTAGTTTAGATTTATTATCTATAGAATTAAATATTTCTGTAAGATAGGCATTAACACCACACATAATTTCTTCTGTAGCTGCATACCTTAAGGTATCTATCTCTTCAAAATGCTCTTCATTGCTTTTTATAATCTTTTTAAGTTTATCTTCTAGATTCATGTTTTCTAAAAATCTATATATATTTATAAATGTTTCGTTACTTAATAGTAATAACTAATATATTTAAAACTGGACCCCATCCTAATTCTATGCAAAATATCAGGATTCCGTTTACATTTATACCCTTAAAACAATTATTCAAATTCTCTAATATCCTTAAGGGAGTTTCAGAGAAACTAAAACTATTTTTTCCTTTCCTTAAACTAACTTTAGAGCAAGTTGAGTATAATATAGAGCCAAGAGATTATATTGCTCTTTGTTTAACTTCTAGTTTATTCTTCTTTATCTTTTTCAGTTTATTTCTTTTTTTAATACTTAATAGTTTCGAACTTAAAAACACACTTTTAATAGCTCCATTTATATCTTTGATTATTTCACTTTTTGTATTTATTCAACAAATTTTATATCCAAAATTTTATTTAAATTCAAGAATAAAAAAAATAGAACAAAATTTATTGCCTTCATTAAGAGCAACTTTAATACAATTAAATTCAGGAATCCCTTTGTTCAATATCTTAGTTTCAATTTCAAATGAAAACTATGGTGCTGTTTCAGACGAATTTAAAAGAGCAGTCAAAAAAATAAATGCAGGTTATCCAGAAATTGATGCTCTAGAAGAAATTGCAAAAAATAATCCCTCTTTATTTTTTAGAAGGGCAATTTGGCAATTGGTTAATGGTATGAAAGCTGGAAGTGATATTAAAAATACTTTGGAAAATGTTATAGATTCACTTTCAAAAGAGCAAAGCATACAAATAGAAAACTATGGTTCAAAATTAAACCCCCTAGCAATGTTTTATATGCTTGTAGTAATAATTATCCCTTCATTAGCAACAACTTTATTAGTTGTAATGACCTCTTTCCTTCCACTAGGTAAAACCGGTCTAAATTTATTATTTTTTGGTTTATATGCCTTAGTTTTATTTTTTCAAATAATCTTTTTAGGTATGATTAGAACTAGGAGACCAAATTTAATAGGAAATTAAAATGTACAAAAAAATAGCTTTATTATATCCAAAAAGCAGGAAGTTAGAAAAGTTAATTAACTATTCATCTCTAGGTTTAGACGCAAGAAAGTTTATAGGTTTTATCTTAACATTTAGCATTTTATTTGGATTTTTAATAGGAATCTATTCAAAATTATTATTTAATAAAAATCCTTTATTATCTGGATTTGTAACTTTTATACTCTTAAATATAATTATTTATTTTTGGTTCTTATTATCTGTTGATGCTAAGGCTAAATTTGTAGAATCTATTTTACCTGATGCTTTGCAATTAATGGCTTCTAACTTAAGAGCCGGAATGACTATTGACAGAGCTTTAATACTAAGTGCACGTCCTGAATTTGGGCCATTTAAAGATGAGATAGAAAGAGTTGGTAAAGAAATTACGCTTGGTAAAGAACTTGATTTAGCTCTACTAGACCTAGCAAAAAGAATCCGCTCAGAAAAGCTTGAAAAAACAATGAGACTAATTGGCTCAGGAATAAGATCTGGTGGAGAGCTTGCATCACTATTAGAACATACAGCTGAAGACTTAAAAAGCCAAGAATTAATAGAAAAGAAAATACGTGCAAGTGTAAATCTTTATGTCATTTTTATTTCAATTGCAATAGGATTTGGTGCACCAATGTTATTTGCATTATCTTCTTTTATGGTAAGGGTTCTAGGAAAAACAATGTCTCAAGTTGATGTTCCTGATACTTTGGCTATACCTATAAAAATCTCTACAATTGCAATAACAACTGATTTTGTTGTAACTTATTCTTTAATTTCACTAACTACCACAGCAATCTTAGGTTCTTTAATAATAGGTTTAATTAAAAAAGGAAAAGAAAAAGAAGGAATAAAGATGATTCCTATTCTTATAGGAATATCCCTTGCAGTTTTCTTTATAGTTAAATATCTAATTACTGGACTAATGTCTGGAATATTTAGTTTTTAAAATAAAAACATAACCGCTTCAGAAATCTTTTCAAATATAGACTTTTTCTTTGATTCATTTTCTTTTAATTCCTCAATTAATTCTTTTTGTCTTTTGCTTAAAGACTGAGGAACTTCAACATTAACTTTAATATACAAATCTCCTCTTACAGAACTATTTACCCTACGCATACCCTTTGATTTTAATCTAAATAATGTTCCTGGTTGTGTTCCTGCTGGAACTTTTAATTCCGCATTTCCTTCTAATGTAGGAACTTCAATTATTGTTCCTAGTGTTGCATCAGCAAAAGAAACTTTAGTATTAGTATACAAATCCATGCCTCTTCTTTCATATATTTCAGATTCTAAAACATGAATAAAAACATATAAATCTCCAGTCCCATGACTTCCAGTTTCACCTTCACCATTTAATCTTAATTGCATTCCATTATCTACACCTGCAGGAATACTTACTTGAATTTCTTTTTGAGAATTAATTTTTCCATGTCCATGACATTTTTTACATTTTTTAATTATAATTTTTCCAGAACCATTACACTCTCCACATCTTGATGTATGTGCAAACAATCCAAAAGGAGTTCTTTGAACTTGTTTATATTGTCCAGTACCATTGCAATGTTTACATGTTTCAGTTTTTCCCTCTTCAGCACCAGTACCTTTACATTCTTTACATTTTTCTAATCTTTCATAATGCAAAGTTTTCTTTACACCTCTTGCAGCTTCTTCTAATGTGATTTCCAAATCATATCTTAAATCCGCACCTCTTTGTTTTCTTTGACTACCCCCAAAAAACATATCAAATATACTTCCACCAAAGAAATCTTCTTGATCTCCAGAATTTCTTCCAAATATTTCACTAAATATATCTTCAAAGTGGGCATTTCTAAATATATCTTCTTGAGAATATCTTTGATCAAATCCAGCATGTCCAAATTGATCATACTGTTTTCTTTTATTATCATCAGAAAGAACAGCATAAGCTTCAGATATTTCTTTAAATTTCTCTTCTGTGCCCTTATCTTTGCTTATATCAGGATGATACTGTTTAGCTAGCTTTTTGTAAGCCTTCTTTATATCTTCCTTTGAAGCACCTTTACTTAATCCAAGTACTTCGTAATAGTCTTTTTTATTCATATAAAATTAAAAAGTTAACACCTCTTTTTAATTCTTATTATTTTTAGTCTTTTTTGTCTTTATCTTTCATCTCATAGTCTGCATCAACTACATTGTCATCATTGCTTGTTTCTGCATTTCCTTGTTCTTGAGTTAGTTGCTCTTTCTTTAGTTTTTCATACATTTTAGCACCAATTTCTTGAGCAGTTTCATTTAATTTGTCAAGCTTTTCTTTTATTTTTGCAGTTTCTTCAGACTTTAAAGCTTCTTTCAATTCTTCAATGCCTTTTTCTACCTTTTCTTTAGTTTCTTTTTCTACTTTGTCACCATATTCTTTAAGCATCTTTTCTGTTTGGTAGATTACAGCTTCTGCATGATTTTTAGTTTCTATTTCTTCTTTTTTCTTTTTATCATCTTCTGCATTAGCTTCAGCTTCTTTTCTCATTTTTTCAATTTCATCTTTTGTAAGATTTGAACTTCCTTTTACTGTAATTTTATTTTCTTTACCAGTTGCTAAATCTTTTGCTGAGACATTTACTATACCATTTGCATCTATATCAAAAGTAACTTCGATTTGTGGTACTCCTCTTGGTGCTGGAGGTATACCTTCTAATAAGAATCTTCCAAGACTTTTGTTATTTGCAGCCATTTCTCTTTCACCTTGAAGTATATTTATTTCTACTCCTGGTTGATTATCTGCTGCTGTTGAGAATACTTGGGACTTCTTAGTTGGAATAGTTGTATTTCTATCTATAATTGGAGTTCTAATTCCACCTAGAGTTTCTATTCCAAGAGTTAAAGGTGTAACATCTAACAACACTATATCTTTAACATCTCCTCTTAATACTCCTGCTTGAATTGCTGCACCTAAAGCAACAACTTCATCTGGATGAACAGATTTATCTGGCTCTTTATGCATAATATCTTTAACTAATTTTTGAACAGCAGGTATTCTTGTTGAACCACCAACTAAAATTACTTTATTAATATCTTCAGGTTTTAATTTAGCATCTTTTAAAGCATTTAAAGTTGGAACTTTAAGTTTTTCAAGTATGCTTGAAATTAATTCTTCTAATTTACTTCTTGTTAATTTAATTTCAAGATGTTTTGGTCCTGAATTAGTTGCTGTTATAAACGGAAGACTTATTGTAGTCTCTTGCAGAGTTGAAAGTTCTTTCTTTGCTTTTTCAGCTGAATCTCTTAATCTTTGTAATGCTGTTTTATCTTCTCTTAAATCAATTCCATGCTCTTTCTTAAACTCTTTAGCACAATAATCAATTATTAAATCATCTATATCATCACCACCAAGATGGTTGTTTCCTGAAGTTGATTTAACTTCAAATACTCCCTCTCCTAGTTCTAATATAGAAACATCAAATGTTCCACCACCAAAGTCAAATACTAAAATAGTATGATTATTTGATTTATCTAAACCATATGATAATGCTGCAGCTGTTGGTTCGTTTATAATTCTTAAAACTTTTAAACCAGCAATTTCTCCAGCATTCTTAGTTGCTGTTCTTTGTGCATCATCAAAATAAGCTGGAACTGTAATTACAGCTTCTTTTATTTCTTCACCTAAATATGCTTCAGCATCTCTTTTTAATTTTTGTAGAATCATAGCACTAATTTCTTCTGGTGAATAACTTTTACCATCTATTTCTATTTTTTCTTTAGTACCCATTAATCTTTTTATACTTCTAACTGTGTGATTTGGATTAGAGACGGCTTGTCTTTTTGCTACATCTCCAACCACAATTTCATCATTTCTAATAGTAACTACTGACGGTGTAATATTATTTCCTTCTGTATTTGGAATTATTTTTGATTTTCCACCTTCCATTATTGCAACTGCTGAGAATGTTGTTCCTAAATCTATACCTATAATTTTATTCATTTTTTCCCCCTATCTTGACCTTTATTGGTCTGATTATCTTTCCTTTTAGTGAATACCCCTTCTGTATTACTTCAGAGATATTATCTCCTTCTCCCAATCTTTCTATTGCTTCATTTTCAAAAGGATCAAATTTTTCTTTAGCTTCTAATTCTTTTAGTCCTTCAGATTCTAAAGCATTTGAAAGTTGTTTTACAGTCATTTGAATTCCTTTAACAATATCTTCTTTGCTTGCATTATCAATATGTTTTAATGTAAGTTCAAAGTTGTCTATTGCTTCTAGAACTTTTAATATAATTTTTTCATTTGAATAATTTGAAATATCTTGTTTTTCTCTATCTACTCTTTTTTGATAGTTTTCAAAATCTGCTTGAAGTCTTTTTAAATGAGTTTCATATTCTTGAATTTTAACTTCTTTACATTCACTTTCTTGTTTTAATTCTTCAAAGTCTTTCTTTAATTCTTGAATTTCTTTGTTAAAATCTTTTATTTCGTCTTTTTTTTGCATATTTCTACCTCTATCTAATAATAACCAAAACTCATAAGTGAGTTTTTGGAACTGGAAATCTTAGATTTCCAGTAAAACACAACACACGGAAAATGTAAAGTATTTTTTCAAACACTTTTTTCTAAATATACTATTCCTGGAGTGGTTTATAAAGCTTTTGGTTGCTTCTAATTAAAGCTTAAATTGTCTAATTAAGATAAACAAAAAGTATTTAAATTAGTAAAGTTTAACCTATAAATATGAAGATATCATTAGAAAAAGTACGTAAACCTAGAGAACTTGGACCTAATGAAGAGATAGCATGGTTTACTCAAACTCTTGGATTAGAATCTAAAAGAGATAAGCAAAAGATAGTATTTAAGATATTTAGTGAACTAGTAAAAGAAATTAAAATTGGAAATGGACTGTCTTCTGAAGAATTAGCTCAAAGATTAAAACTAAGTAGAACAACAATTATACATCATTTGAATAAATTGATTGATTCTGGATTAATAATAAAACATAGCTCAAAGTATTTCTTACGTGAAAATTCTTTAACCGAAGTTTTAAAAGAGATTAGGAAAGATTTAGATAGAATTTTCTTAGATCTTGAATCAACAGCAAAAGATATAGATGAAGGTTTAGGATTAAAGTAGGAGTTAACTTTTAAATTATTCTAAGAGCCATTTCCAGATAGGAAGTATTTTTATCTTTTTTCCATTTATTATTCTTTCTTCTTCTTGATTTTCAGTTAAAATTAAACCTTCTTTAAGTTTATATTCATTTATCGCTCCTAATAAACCCTTAATTTCTCTTGTTTCATTTTCTTCATCTAATTTGCGTGTTACTTGAATAGCTAAAATAACTTTATTTTTTTTAATTGTCAAAAAATCGCATTCATAATCTTTTTTATAATAATAAACTTGTTCATTTCTTCTTTTTAATTCAATAAACACTAAATTCTCAAGGAGTTTTCCAAAATCATCAGAGACTTTAAAGCTTACAGCATTTAATAACCCATTATCAATACAATAAACCTTTTTAATTGAACCTAATTGTGTTGCTAAAGAATATTCATATTTCATATTTTGGAAGAATAAATAAGCTTCTTCAAAATAAGATAGATATTCTATAATTGTATTCTTACTTATTTTAAATCCCATGGATTTTAGTTTGTTTGCAAGTTTATTATAGGACATTTCTTTAGAAACTGATTCAAAAAGAAGATTCGCTAAAGTTTTTAATTTTTTTACATCTTTTATTCTATATCTTTCTATAACATCTTTAAAAATCATAGATTCATAATAACTTTGCAAAATATTTTCTTTTTGTTTATCTTGAAAAATGATTGCAGGATATCCACCTTCTTTAACAAATAAAGAAAATATTTTTTTAATTTCAACTTTACTTTTGCTATATGAAACTATTTTTAAGTTATAATCTATTCCTTTCCATAGAATAATCTCCTTAAAGCTCAATGGAAAAATTTCTTTATTTATTACCCTTCCTCTGAGTTGAGTAGAAATTTCTTTACTTAATAATTTAGAACTCGAACCAGTTAAAATTAATTGTATATCTCTTCTAGTATCATAAATTTTTCTTATCCATGAATCCCAATTTTTAACTACTTGAATTTCATCGAAAAAAAAGTAAATCTTTTGTTTTTTATTTGGCTGATAAAGTTCAAAAAAAGAGTTCATTAACCCATCTAAATCTTCTGAATTTGCACCTAGCAAAGCATTATCCTCAAAATTAATGTATAATATATTTTCCTTCAAATGACCCTCTTGTATAAGTTTTTTAATTAATTGAAAACATAAGAATGTTTTTCCTGCTCTTCTAGGCCCAGTTATAGTTTTTATAAAATCTATTTCTAAGTCTATCTCTATATTTCTATACAAACTTGCAGGAACTTCAAATTCCTTCCAGAAGGTTATAACTTGGTTATAATTCATATCTAAATTTGTCTTCTCCACTGAACATTTTTGGATTATTTTGTATTATGTATAATACAAACTAGTATATAAAGATTTCGGTCTTTTTGCCCTTTATTTCAAACCCTTATTTACTGTAAATTTTTGTTTATATATTATTATACTTTAGTATATTAATAAGCAAACAAAAGGGTGATTATAACATTAATTCCTCAGAACTTAATATTGAGAGTCTTATCAGTCAGGTTATAATCTTTATAAGCCTATAATAATATCCCTTCCAAAAAATTATAATTTTATCATAATTCATATCTAAATTTGTCTTCTCTACCAAACATTTTTGGGCTATTGTGTATTATGTATAATACAAACTAGTATAACGAGTAAATTACCCTTTTTAATCTCAAAGTGTAACAAAAAATGTAACACTTTAGAAAGATTTATAGAATTAAAACACTAAAATTGTTAAAACAATTTGGTGTATCAAGAACTAGTTCTTAAAACAATAATAAAAAAATAAAAGAAAAAAAGAAAGAAAATTTAAGTACACATAACTGTTTGAGCTTTTATAACTGGAGTATCACATACATTTTCGCCCATACCTTTTATGCCTACTCTTGCAAATACAGTTACTGCTTGATCAGATGTTGCAGTTAAAGCACATTTTAGTGGAGTTGGCAAGCTTATGGCTTGGTTATTATATCCCTTAATAATCTCAGTTTTTATGCCACTTAAGGCTTCAGAACTCTTGGGTGTACCACTAACTTTACCTGTACATTCAATACCTATCATATATGAGGTTATAGGTTCACTTTTCGTATTTTGAATTGCTACAGAGTTAAGTGTTAGTTCGTTAGTTCCTTTAGCACAGGCTATATTTGAAAAAGAAATCTGATCTTCACTCACACCTGCACAATTCAATTGAGTATCAAAACCTGCTGTTTGTGCTTTAGCTTTATCAATTATTCCTGTTTGTATCCACGCAAATAATGCTCCAGCAATAGCAACAGCAAAACCAATTAACAAGACAGTTGCAATTAAAGGAGAAACACCTTTTTTACTTTTTTGTTTAAACATTAAATTTCACCCCTGTGGTTATTTTTTATAATTATATAATGCCTTAAATCTGGCTTATATTTAAACTTTACGAGTAATCACTTAACATACCTTACACTTTCTCTTTTGAAATCCCCAATTAAATCCGCTACAACAGGGCCAGCTATTATAGTCTTCACTATACATAATAATACTGCCTAAGCCCCCAGATTGTCCTTTTCCTATGCTTGGTTCAGTCATTATTATTCCAATATGCTTAGTTTTTAACTTATCTTTCGGCACATAATCCTCTAAATTAATTGTATTAACTGCTTTAAAATTTGAATTTAAATTTATATCTATAGATGTAGAATCTAATACTATTTTTACTTTATTAACCGTGGACAAGGTCTTATCACTTCCATCAGTTTGTGTTAAAACTATAGTTCCAAGTGCTTGAGGTGTATCCCAATCTAAGCTAATCTCTTTTTCTACTGACTGGCTATCCCAAACAAATGCTTGCCCCTTCTTGGCATTCATTAATTCAAAATTAGCAGATATTTTAGCCTTTTTTATTAAATCTATATTTTCGCTAGTAATAAGTTTATTATCTATTATTGCCTTGTTGTCTATTTGAGACAATTCTGGTTTAACTGATATGCTTCTTGAAAATATCATTGGATTAGTAATTAAGGTTGTTGCAATATCACTATTAGTCGCACAAGCACCAGATGTTGCAATTACATCCACAGTATTAGCACTTATGCCCGTTATCTCAACACAAGCCAAATTAATAATCCTACTATTAATGACATCCTGTGCATTTGCTTTATCTCCTACTTTCTTCACGCTCGGAAGATTATTCCTTACTGAATTATCAGCTATTCTAATAACCTCCAAATCTGCAGTAGCATCTTTATTAATTTTGGTTAATTTAACTTTATGTCTATTATCATACAACAAAATTTCTTTTCCAACTGTAAGTCTTTGTGCACCTTCTCTCAAGGTTGTTGAGGTTGTAGGCACTATTGGAGCAGTTCTTGAAGGTAAAGTAGTTGTAGTTAATATTTCTCCAGGAACTATTTTTATATTCGCTTTATTTATATCAAATGTTCCTTTAATCAAATCCTTTTTGAATTGTGAAATTACTTCAGAATTTATCTTAAACGGCTCAACTTTTCGAAGAGGAATATCTAATTCTCTTGTAGTTTCAATAGATTTTAATTGAAGATCTTCTGCTCGCTTTCTTAGATTATTTAATTGTAAATCTCCTCTTGGAGAAATAATGGCCTGATTTATCCTATCTTTCTGGAATTGTTCAATTTTATTATTTAAATCCATAATACCTACAAATTGAGAGCTATAATCATTCACCAATATATCTGTTTGAGTTCTTATTATATCCGTTTCTTCAGGTAAATTTATTTGAGATAGTTGTTGTCTATTTTCAACTATTTGTTGCATAGTTTTATCCAACATTTGTTGCCTTAAATTATTTTCAGCAAGGAAATTATCCATTTGTGAACTTCCAATAGGTCTTATTATTTCGGCACTTTCAAGTAAGATTCTTGGTCTAGTAAATATTAGACTGACTATAGAATTACTACTTCCTCCGCCCCCACCACCTGTGCCACCAAAACTTTGACTAGGTATCAAACCAGTACACATAGGATTAAAATCATTTACTCCTTCACCAAAATCAAATACTTTTGTAACTGCATTTACTCTACATACACCACCACATCCTTCCTTTCTAGCAGTCCAATATAGATCTCTGTATGTAACTGAAACAGTTGGATCACTTAAACTATATTCACACTCATTATTAGCCGCTATTATTTGTTTAGCTTCTTCTTCAGAAATAAGTGTAGATCCCTTAGGTAAACAGGCATATTTCTTTTCCGGAATACACGCTCTTCCAGGTAAACAAGAAATTTGTTGTTTTTCTAAGCCCCCATTACATACACAATTAGCATTTCTTGGAGCAACATCACAACTAACTGAAGTTGTAACGCATTCATAAGTTATTACAGTTGCACAAGTTTCTCCAACAGGACATCTATATATTTGTTTAGTTTTTCCTTCAGGACAAACACAATTACTATTATACTTCCCTGTATTTGTTTCACATAAAACAGAAGGTATAATCCACAAATTTTGATCTTTTGTTGTTCCTTCTGGGCAAGATTGTCCACATATAATTTCTAAAAATTCTCCAGTGCTAGGGTCTTGACACATATCTATACAATCTCCTATACCCAGTGAAGGACCAACAGGGATTCCAACTCCTTTTGGTGGAATTTGAAGTTCCCTCGGTGGTGTTTTTGGCCCTTGAGGCAAGGCACTTAAATCAGGGAGCTGAGTTATATCTTTCCTTTGAATATTATCAAAATCTCTTTGACCAATTCCAATTTTATTTAAAATATCCTCAATCAAAGATACATCCCCTATTTTAATATAAATTTCTGCCTCTCCAACATTCTTTAATCCCTCAAAGATTAATTTTATCTCATCTAAATTGTTATTAATTGGTATTGTTAACACTTCAGAATTAAAATCATAAGTTTCACTTTTAACTTCATTATCGTTTAATAATCCACTTACCCTTACTTTTGCTTGCGTTGAAGGCTCGGCTTTAGTCTTTTTTAAGACTATTTTTTTAACTTCATATCTTCTTTCAAATTTAAATTCCACACTACTTCCTTGCGCAGAATTCACATCATTTGATTTCTTATCACCAAAATAAAATGAATGCGCTTCATCATTTTTGCTATCAATTATTTTCTCCACATCACCATAAAAATTATCAAATTCCTTGTCGACTTCTCCATATTTTGAACTAACAGTTATTTCAGTAAATGGCGCAATATTGTATAAATAAGCTGAGCTTCCAGGAATTGGGTTTATACATCTCCCATTTTTACAGATTTTATTTTCAGAACTGCAATCATATTCAATACCTTCAACATTTTTACAACTTGCTTCTAATAAGATATTTCCATCTTTACAGACATCTTGATAAACATTAACCTCTGTTTTTGAATCAAGAACTCTTGAATTAAGAAAATTTTCTGTTTTTTCTTTTATTAATATAATGCCTTTTTTATTATAATTTAAACCAAAATCCGTATCTTTACACCATTGTGTAGACTTTTTAGTTTCTCTCCCCTCTTTAGGAGTAATAGCCCCCCTTAATATTTCCCCATTTTCACATTCTACCCTACAATAAATTTTTGATGGGATATAACCTGCTGAGGTGTAAGAAGATTTTGCTAAACATTCATTCAATCCGTTACAACATAAATTGCTTCCGTCTGTTTGTTTTCTTTCTTGACCTTCCGAAACGCAATTAATATCCTCATCAAGTGGTGGAGACAAAGCAAACATAGAAAAACTCATTATGATTAATATAAATATAAAAAGAACTAATTTCGAACTATTTTTTGCAGATTTCATTAATTCAACACCTCTTGGAATATTAAAAATAACTAATTTACCATTATATATAAACTTTACTGGTTATTTTAGCAAATAATCCGAAAACTATATATTAAACTCCTCTTTTTTGAATACTATGCCAGAAACATGGAATTTAACAACTGATAAAAATCAAAGAATAATTAGAAGAGAAAGAGTAATATTTGATTTTCCAAAACTTTATCACGCATTAAAAGCTTGGGCTAAACCCCATCAATATGAATTAGTTGAAAAGGCCTTTGAAGAAAAAGTAAAAAGTACAGGAAAACAATATGTTATTCAATTAGAATATGCAAGAAAATTTACAGAATTTGTAAAATCTGAAATTTCAGTTGAAATTGTAATTAAAGATATGATGGATGTAATGCTCCAAGATAATCCTCACACATTAAACAAAGGAAACATAGAATTAGTAATTACTAGCAAAATGATTATGGATTATAAAGATAATTTCCAAAAATCGCCATTTTTAAAAGCTCTCAGAAAAATATATATTTATTATATTACCAAACCGAATATGCTTTCAATGGCTGGAGATATTGCAGGATTTCACGAAAGTTTAATTGAGGTCGTAAAGAAACATTTTAATTTTTATAATCCTGAATAATATTGAAATCCTTACTTAATTCAATAGAAACATTAAAGAAAAGTTTTGTAAAGTCTGAAGTAGACAAAAGAATAAAAGAATTTGAAAACAATAAAGATTATTTTAGTGAGTTATGTTATTGTTTATTAACTGCAAACTTTAATGCAGAGCGTTCAATCAAAATTCAAAATATCTTAAATAAAGATTTTCATAAATTAACTGAAAAACAACTTGCAAAAAAACTAAAATCTCTTGGACATAGATTTCCAAATACGAGAGCAAAATATATTTCAGAAGCAAAAAAACACAAAGAAAACCTAAAAGATATTCTTCAGATAGCCAATAAAACCACTTTAAGAGAATGGTTAGTAAATAACATTAAAGGCCTAGGATACAAGGAAGCAAGCCATTTCTTAAGAAATATAGGTTATAAAGATTATGCAATTATAGACTTTCATATTTTGGATTTATTAGAAGAAAATAAACTTATAAAAAAACAAAAAACCATAAATAAAAAAACTTATATTGAAATTGAAAATGTTTTAAAAAAGTTAGCAAATCAAACAAAATTAAATTTAGCAGAATTAGATTTATATCTTTGGTATCTAGAAACAAATAAGATTCTTAAATAATTATGTTACTCAGTACACAAAGCATTCTCAAATTAAAATTTAAGGTATTATAAACTTTCTATTAATAATGGAAACTTCTTTCTATTGACAATAAAAATCAAGATGATGAATTTATTATTAATAATAAGAAAATAATAATTAAACCTGTTTGGAAATGGCTCTTAGAATAATTTTCTCAGAATAATCATTTGATTCAAATAAATACTAAAACAAGATTTAAAACTAACATTGCAATCTGCCCATTTATTCCAGAAAATAATGGAATTAATAAATTATCATCTATTTTAAAAACCAAAGTTTCAACTATAGTTGCAGTAAAAGCCATTACAATAATTACTGGCCAAATAGGTGCGCTTGTAAAATTTCCACTTAACCATCCGACTTGTCCATTTATTAATTCTCTTACAAACAAAAATCCTATAAATAAATCAATAATTAACTCAGCTAAAATTCCTTCCAAAGTTTTAAAACTAAGAATTTTTATTCTACCTAGTCTTCCAATCAATGCAGCAGCTAAATCTCCAAATGTAGTCATTAAAATTGCTGCAACTGCAATTCTAAAATCTAGTAAAGCCAAACATATTATTACTCCAATTAAAAAGAAAACTTCTCCGCCCAATCTATGCTTTTCTTTTGCACGTTTATATTTCCACAGTTTAGATAATAGAGGAATTTTATATTTTGCTTCAATTCTAAGATATTCCATCTCAATTAATATAGTTAAAATAACTCCCAAAATTATTAAAGAAGCTCTATGCCCAAACAACCATGCACCAATTATATAAATAAAAATAAATAGCAAAGAAAATAGATGTATAGCTTTTCTTCCAACCTCTTTTTTATAATTCCAAGCCATTTTAATTTATAAATCAGATTTACTTAAAAATATTCCCATTTTATACCCTTAAATAGCATTCTAAAAAATTGATAAGTATCTTTTATTAGATGAACTGTACTTGTTTCATCTGCATAAATTGTTTTTACTATAACTTCTTTTATTTTTGCCTTATTTCTAGCCAATTTAATTAACATTTCAGCTTCAATATCATATCTTTGAGAAACAAATTTTAATCCTTTTAATTTTGAAACGCTTATTGCTCTATATCCTGACTGAACATCTCTTATATCTTGTCTTATTACTAAACTAACCAAAGATGAAGCAATAAAATTTGAAACTCTCCTAATTAAAGGCATTGAACTATGCCTTTTCTTTCTTCTTCCGATTATAATATCATAGCCTTTCTTAATTTCACTTATTAACTTAGGGATTTCAGAAGCATCATGCTGCCCATCTGCATCAATAAAAACTAAAACATCAAATTTGTTAGAAATAGCATATTCAATACCTGCTTTCATAGCATTACCCTTGCCTTTATTTTCTTTAAAATCTATAAATTCACATTTAGTTTTTTTAATTTCTTTAATTGTTTTATCTTTAGAACCATCATTTATAGCAAGAACACAATCAACATACTTTCGAACATTTAAAATTACTTTTTTAATATGTTTTTCTTCATTATATGCAGGTATTATTGCTATAGTCTTCATTAAAGCCTTAAAAATAAAGCAAATATATATAAATTACTAAAAATACTTTAAATTATGGGTATTGCAAAGACATTTGTTACAATTGGTATTGCTTTGATCTTTGTTTTCTTTGTAGGTTATACAGTTTACACTTTTTATGAAGAACCTAAATATGAAGATTCTTGTCCAGAAAAAGAACAAATACAATCATTAATCTCACAATCAAATGAGTTTTGTGTATCTAATAATACTTTTGATAAGGCTCAGATTTATGCAATAGAAGACTATAGATATTATGGTGGATACCAGACTTATTCAGAAGTATACAACAAAGATAATAATTATACTTGTCCAAAGCTAGATTTAATTTCTTTACAAAGAAATGTTCCTTCAGAAAATATTCAAAAATGCACAGAAATTTACACTTCTATGAACTCATTACAATGCACTTGTGAAACAACTTACAGACAAGTAATGAAAAAATATAATTTGGTTAATTTTATAATTTTAGGTATAATTGGATTAATAGCTTTAATGGCTGGAGCTTATTTTATTTCTTATGAATCAATAGGTTCTGGAATTTTAGGTGGAGGAATTTTAACTATAATCTATTCAATAATAAGATTCTGGAATGAATTTAGTAAATATCTAAGATTATTAGTCTTATTCTTGGCCTTAGTAATTCTTATTTGGTTTGCATATAAATTTATAGAAAAGAAGAAAAAAGGCAATTAAACCCTTTTTATGCAAAGATTTATATAGAAGTTTAAGAATATAAAGATTAATTAACATATTTAATATTAAAAAATTGAGGTGATAAAATGAATAAAAAAGGTCAAGCAGCCATGGAGTTTTTAATGACTTATGGTTGGGCAATTTTAGTTGTTCTTATTGCTATAGGTTTGTTAGCTTACTTTATCAAACCGCAAAGCTTGTTACCTGAGCAGTGTATTTTAAATGCACCGCTTTCAGTTGAAGGTGGAATTTCAGGTTGTAAAGCAGACACAACAGGTGTAACATTAATGATAAGAAATGGTGGCGATAGAAAAGTTACTGTGAATGCAATCAGTTTCAAAGATTCAAATGGTGATATTTACAGTTCATGTACACAAACTTTCTCAGCAGACAACCAAATAAGTACTAGTGGAACACAAACTTTCGCAATTCCATGTACAGGTTTAACATCTGGAGATAACTTTAAAGCAGATATAGCAGTAAGTTATGATCCACAAGGTGCACTTGGAAATCAAACAACTGGTGGAAGTATAATCAAGAAGGTTGTTTAAACCTTCCTTTTTCTTAATTTTTATTTTTATTCGAAACTTATTTATATTTTGGTGTATTTATCTTAAATTATGACAAGAAAGCCCTTTGTTTCAGGTCAATTTTATCCTTCTAATCCAGATGTATTAAAACAATTTCTAAGTGAAACTTTAGAGTTTACAAGCATGCATAAAGATAATTCCTTAGTAAAAGGGTTAATTTCTCCACATGCAGGTTATTTATATTCAGGTAAATGCTCTGCTTTAGGATATAAAGAACTAATAAATAAAAAAATAGATTTGTTTATTATACTTGGAACAAATCATCAAGGTAGAGGAACTTCTATCTGTTTAGAAGATTATGAAACTCCATTAGGAATATTAAAAACCGCTAAACTATCCTTACACTTATCTAAAACAATTAAAATTTCTTTACACGAAAATGAACACTCAATTGAAGTACAACTTCCTTTTATTAAATATCTCTTTCCTAATGCCAAAATTATTCCCATTATTATAGGTGAAGATTGGTTAGAAACCTCTAAAAAAATAATCCCATTCATAAAAGAAAACTCTCTCAAACCTTGTATAATCATGAGCAGTGATTTTACACATTATGGTTTAAACTATGATTATACTCCTTTTTCACAAATAAGAAATCCTAATTTATTACAAAAAAATATAAAATCCTTAGATGAAGAATCGATAAGTTACATCAAAAAATTAGACTCACATGGTTTTGTTGAGAATTGTGATAAAAAAGAAAAAACTATTTGTGGTAAATATGCAATTGCTTGCGGTTTAGAAATTTTAAATGAATTAAATGTTAAAAAAGTAAGAATAATAAATTATTCTACTTCAGCAGAGATTACAAAGGATACAGAGAGTTCAGTTAGTTATTGTTCAATTATATTTGAATAAAAAGAATAAATAAAAAAAGAAAAAATCAAGCTTATGCCTGACTTGCTTTTTATTGAGTTTGCATTTGCTCCTTTTGTTCAACTTTTACTTGTTTCCGTTCTTGTATTTGAGCTTTGGTTGCATTTATTTCATCTTTGTTTTTTTGAATCTGCTCTTTTAACCCAGTTTTAGTTTCATTTCTTTCTTGAAGTTTTTCTTTAATTTGTTTTTTAACTTCTAACTTCTTTTCCATTCTCTCTTGTGCTTTTGCTTCTATTTTTGCAAAAACTTCTTCAAGATGTGTGATTTGCTCTGGAGTCATTTTATCTTTTTGTCTTTCAAGAATTCTTGTTTTTATTTCAGAAACCTTAGCAGTTTGCTCTTGAGTTTTATTTCTTATTCTTTCAATAGCTTCAACATTTTTAGCATCTTCAGTTTCTAATTTTTCAATTAATTTGTCTGCCTTTGCTTGTGCTTTTTCTTGTCGTGCTAATGCTTTTTCTAATTTTATGGGGTCATTTAATTTAGAAATCTTATTCACTTGAGCCATCTTTTCATTAGCTATTCTTAATGCTAATTCTGCTCTTTTTTCTTTATTTCTTATAAGTGCAAGTTTTAAGTTTTGTCCAAGATTATAAAAAAAACCTAATGATTCATCTGCTTGTGCATCCAATGCAACCTCATCCACACTTTCTGTTAAACTCTCATTCTCCGAAACAGCGATTACTTTTTCAGTATTATCAGTTACAACTCCCTCTTCTGCAATTGCAAAAGAACATACGAGTAATAGGGTTATAACAAAACCAAATAATATCTTTTTCATTTTAATCCTCCCTTAGATTATAGTACATTTATTACACTAAAATTTATAAACTTTTTCTTAATTATCTTCTCCAACTATCAATATCTGCCTTAGAAATAAGTCTTTCTCCAGTCATTTTTACGCATCTAGTATTTTCATCATACTTATATCTTCTTTCTACAAACGCAACAGGATAAACTTTGTTATAACTTTTTATTTTATGAAATATTTTGTCTGGTTCTGCTTTTGGTCTTATTTCTAAAAAAACTTCTCTTTCAATTCCATTTTCTCCAAACAATGCAACTCTTCCTGTGCCTAATCTACTAAAACACATCCTTCTTCCAGAACCATCCAATACCATCATTGCAACATCATAATCTTTTTGTGGCCTTACAGTTTTAGAAGAAATTATAACTGGTAAACCTAAACCAATACTGGTTAATAAAGCAGTAGTTATTCTTGTAGATTCTTTTGAATCTTTTTTTGCTTCACCCAATGCTTTTGTGTATAAATCATGATCTATATTTTTTACACCAAATTTAGCGCACACACTCGCTTTCACATTGTAATCAAAGTGTAAAATTGTATCAAACATTAAATTATCATTTACAAAAACTCTTGCCCTATCACAATCTCTTCTTAAATTTGCAAGTATGATATCTGGATAAGTAAAATGTTCTAAATGAACATTATCTGTTATAGTTAAATTATGGCAATAATCATTAAGTTGTTCATGGTTCATATTCAAAACTAAAATTGCTCCAGTAGTTAATGGTGATTCTTGGTCTACAGGAATAGGAAAATATGCTCTTCTTGTTTGTTTATTTAAAGCTTGAATTACTTTAAAATCTTGCCCAAGAATATATACCTGATTATAAAATAAAATATCCTTTTTCTTTTCAAGACTTGTATTCTGCTGGGAAGGTGTTGTCATTTTAGTCCTCTAAATATAAAACCCCCTACAGAAAACAAGAGTTTTGAAAAAACATTATATATAAATTAGTCTATTTACTTTTTTACTAACTCAACCTGTTTTTACAACCCTCTTTATTGTAAAATTTCAGTGATTTTCTATTTATATACTTTTGTTTTTACCAAAATTTCCAATAAAATATTAACTATTGTTTATTTTTAACTTAATAAAAAATTAAACAAAGTTTACAAAAAGTAAACTATTGTTAATATTTAAGATAAAAAAACGGCCAAGTAGGATTTGGCCTTAATGATATTCAGTTGTAATCTGGAATAGATTCATATCATTGAAATCATCTCCCTTAGAAGAATTTTAAATACCTACTATCTCAAACTGGAAATAATTTCCAGATTTTTTTCAAAAGAAAAAAGTGGGGCTCAAATCAATTAAGAAATAAGCCCCACTTTTAGGAATGGATTAAGAACCTTCTTCTTTCGAAGTAAGTTCCATGTTAATGATAACACTTTTTACAGCAATGGGCTGATCAGAAATATGGATAATCTGACCATCTTCTATATAATGCTGATGGTAAATTCCTTTTGTATCCCACCAGAATAAATATTCATCTGAAGATCCATAAGTACCATCATCCTGAAGAACTTCAGCAGTATATCTTGTTTCACCGCCGATATTCACCGGAAAAGGATCTCCAGGAATGCACCCTCCACCTTCAGAAACTGTATAGGGGCTTAGTCTTTTTCCTGAACTTGTGACTTTGCCCTTCACAGTACTATAGATCAGGACCTGGCCACTGTAGGCTGAAATGATATAGAGATGCTGAACTGCACCGGGTTTATTTTCATCAAGTAGCCTTCTGCCAACATTTTTTTGCTCGCGTGTAAGATTGTTTACATCTGTAGGAACTTTTACATTGGCTTTACTTACTCCAGATGCCGACTTTGGAGGTGCGGTTGTCATTCCACACCCCGTATTAGTCATAGTCATTGGAACAAGAATCAAGAGAATCAGAAAAGAGAATATACCTTTTTTCATAATTTTGTACCTCCTTATAATTTTTGGGGTATCTTACTCTTCTGAATTCTTTTTGGTAAGTTCCATGTTGATGACTATGCTCTTTACTGCCAGAGATTGATTAGAAATATGAACCATTTGCCCACCAGTAATATAATGCTGATGGTAAACTCCTTTTGTATCCCACCAAAAAAGATAAGGAATTGAACGCCCATAAGTACCATCGTCCTGAAGAACTTCAGTAGTGTACCTTGTTTCACCGCCGATATTCACCGGAAAAGGATCTCCAGGAATGTACTCCCCACCTTCAGTAATTGTATAAGGGCTTAGTCTTTTTCCTGAACTTGTGACTTTGCCATTCACAGTACTGTAGATCAGGACCTGGCCACTGTAAGCTGAAATGACATAAAGGTGTTTGATTGAACCTGGCTTGTTGTCTTCTATCAACCTTCGGGCAACGTTTTTTTGTTCTATGGTATAACCGTCAGCATCCACAGGAACTCGGACATTGACTTTCTTTACACCGGAAGCAGCCTTAGGTTCTGAAAAAACACGGGTATAAATTCCGCTTACAATGAAAAGAAGTATAATCACAAGGAATATAACAAAAAACTTCTTCAATAAACTCACCCCCTTTTTAATTATTCTATTTTATACTCTTTGTATTTTCTTCTCACTGGCTCAGTGGCCCCTTCAGGAAGCATACCTGCATTAGCAAAGCGCCAGTTGAACTTGGCCATCTGTGCATTGTATTCTGCTACAAGACCATTGTAACCTGCAATTATTCCTGCAACCTCGGATTTCCATACATTGCACTGTTCGCGATCTTCGCGCGACCACTTGTTTCTCGGAAGATTTTTATAATCTTCTTCCATCATCGAAATGCGTTTTTCATATACTTGGATATCTGCTTTCTGCTTATCCAGCGTAGCAGATGCATTTTTAAACCATTCATACTTTTCCAGAAGCGCCCTGGCCCCGAACTCCTCTTTGGCCACCTTTCCGGTTTCACTAAACCAGGAAATAGCATAGCCAATGATGCCGATGATAATTCCCATGATCAGAAAAAGAAAAAACACTCTCATGATAATAGAGAAAGGACCCTTCTCAGCAGAGATTTCATAATCATTCCATGACATAAAAAATTCCTCCTTTACTTTTTGGATTTTAAGAAATCAATTAAAAACTATTTTGTTAAAATATCTCCCTCCTTTCTTTAAACTTTATTTTTTTTACGAATTTTATCCACATCTTTAATTGCTCTTTCCATCACTTCCTTTTCTTCGGGAATTTCTGCCTTTTCAATATCTCTTTCCAGCAGTAGAGTAATATAAACTAGCATAGATTACTCCCCCCGATTTAATTAAAATCAATCATATCAAGACTGTTGAGATTCATCAGCTCAACAGAAAGATCTACGAATTTGGCCATGTAGTAATAGATATAATCATCTAGTTTCTCTACAGCCTGTTTATAATTTAGACCTTTAATCATAACTACCGTATTTTCTTGCTCCAAAAAGAAAAATGAGTTTACGCTTTCTGAAGCGTCTTTATCTTGATAATAACACTCGAGCATCTCTCTCGCCCCAAAGAAGATTTTTTCAGGAGAAACATTTCCCTTAGAAATAATATGCAACGAACCATTCTTCATTTTTTTTAATACATTCAAAAGAAAAAAGAAATCCATATTAAAAAGATTATTCATTTTGTTTTCCTCCTGTATTTATGGTCTTCTAAAAAAATATTCCTTAAATACGTCTCCTGGAAAATTTTCTAGTGTTGATACTGGAACAAATGTATCTACTCTTATCTTAAGTTCAGGTTCAACTGTAGAATCATCACATATGCCTATACAGAAAAATTTCCTAACTTCAGGAAAAGGAGAAACATATTTTAAAGAAAAATAATCTATAATCAGAACATCACCCTCAAGATTCCCTTCCCTTTCAAACATTTTTCCAAGTGCCCAGGGCGAAAGAAATACTTTTTTAGTATCATTCCATCCATGAATAACATCTTCAATTATTCTGAAAACATTTAAGGGTTGCTTCCAGATTTTTTTCAGGGTTTTTTTGACAATCGAAATAATAATTCTTAAGAAATTAATAGCTGAAATAGAAATATAAATGGTCTCTTTCATTTTAATTAGCTCCTTAAATTTTATTTCCCCCCCACAAAAAGAAATCAATATTCTCTCTTTTTAGAATGTCTTTTTATTCTTTTCAAATCAAAATATTATTTCTTTACTACAAGAAATACTTTCTACAAAAATATTTTTTGTAAAGAAGAAAAAGAGAACCAGACCAAACTAAAAACAAATTGAATCTGGTTCTCTTTTCCAGTCAGACAGTGTATTCAATTATAAAAATATTTTTTCGGAGAATCTCTACTTCTGATGTTCCCCATAAACATACCTCCTTTTTATTTAGAAAATAATGGGGCGATAATAATCGCGGGTCAGGTAAAACCTCCTCCTTTCTTTTTTAGTTTATCTACCACATCCATGCAATTCATATTCTTCTAAAGCTGCCCTGATATAACTGCTTAATTTAATCTCTTCAGTTACTGATTTAGGAGATATATTTCTCTTTCTAAACTTAACCATTCCATTTCTGAAATAGTGTTCTATCTCTTCATACCTCCTTTGTTCGAGAAGAAATAATTCAATATCTTGAGAATTATCAGGTAGTATTTCTGTAGCTTTAATTATTGTAAGCATACTTTCATACGCCTTATGTTTCTCTAGATAAAGATAAATTCTTCTCAAAGCTTTGAGCCTGACTAAAGGAATAAATTCACCTTTTGTATCAACAAGCAGATTAATCAAAGAAACAACTTCAAAAGAACTTAAGGGTGGCAAAGCTTTTTTCAAGGTAAACCTCCTTTTTTACCCCTCCCAAGATTTACTTAGCACTCTTTCTCAGCCTTTTCCTGATCTGCGATACATTTCTTTTTATAGTCTTCATCACATTCAAGACAGCTGTTGGCTCCAGACAAAACACAGACAGAAGATTCAACAGCGTCTTCTATTTCACTGCCGCAAAAACCCATATCAATAAGATGGAGCATACTCATTTTTTTCACACTCCTTTTACATTTTTACGACATAATTAATTTAAGCTGTTGATATTAGATAAAGCTTCTTCGTCTTCTTTTATCAATTCAGGAAGAGTTATTACACTTAACCCACAATTAAGAAGGCGATTTACCCTCATAGAATCAAAAGGGTTCACCTCATTTACCTCAAAGGAAGGTTCAATCTTTTTTACTCCTGGCTCTATTTCTAATCCCACATCCACCGGATCTTCTCCCTCTCTGAGTGCAAGCAAATTCAAAGCCTTCTTTAAAGCCCTATCTTTTTTAGCAGTTTTTATTTCATCAAAAATATCTTTTGTCTTTCTCACAGGAATTCTCCTTTTACTATTTTTTAGATGTTATTCCTATTTCGAAAATTTAAAATATCACCTCCTAAAATTTGTTAAATTATTTTTCCTCCTTTTTATAAAATTTGAAAAGAACTTCTGAAAAAAAAGAAACAGAAAGTTGGACTCAAATCAAAATGAAATGAACACAACCCTTTTTCAAACCTACTTAGTATTTTCTAAATACCAACTTCGAATCAGTTTCAAACCAATTGACTTAAGGTATATAGAAGTAAGCTTATTTACCTCTTCAATAGTATACATTCCGTTATTATCTCCACAGAAATCAGCGAAGTTGACATAGACTTCGCTGGAAAAAAGAATGTTCAAGGCATTCATAGTATCTTGTCTAGATACTTTGGTTTTAACCTCAAGAAGAGTTTCATCTCCTTTCCTAGTTACTTTTCCGTCCTTGACACATCCAGCAAAGCTATAAAGAATATGGCGTGCAGCCAAGTTCTTCAGATTTATTTCTGCAGCCATATTTTCTCCGCCCTGTGCAGGAAGATCTTTCAGAGTTTTCAGATAGGCAAACCCGATCTCCTGCATCTGATTCATCTTAGGTACAGGTTTACCTCTGTCCACACCAAATGACTGCACCACTGTTGAAAACGAAAAAAGAACGACCACCATTAGAATAACAAAAATTCTCTTCATAAGAATTTCCTCCCTTATATTTGTGTTCCTGTGATTTTCTCTAGAACTATATATCCTGGACGAGTATCGCCCCAATAATCAGAATTTTTATCTCCTGGCTGTTTCCCTTTTATATCAGAGTGATCCTCATCCTTTGGATAAAAACATCCATCACCCTGAATCTGATAATAAAATTTGCCAATCATCTTAATTCTATTACCCTGCAAAATTTCTACTCGGTATTTCTCACCAGGGATTTTTTTGATAAAAACAACATCACCCTTAGTGGGGATATAGAATTCAACAACTTTATATCCTTCTTCGAACCCAATAATCCGTTCAGAATTATCAACTATTTTTGAAAAGTTGATTGACCCAAGCCAGAATAAGGAAATTACCCCCCCCATAATCAAGCAAGCCATAAGCACGATAATAACTCCTTCTTTTAACATACCAAAAAAGAATTTTATTTTTTCCATAAAAGACCTCCTTAAACTAATTTATTCCTCAAATTCTAAAAAAATCAAAAGTTCAAAAAGAAAGGCAGAGCCATTAGAAAAGATTTAGTTCTGCCTTTAATAAATAACTGTTTCCAGTTAAAGTTTCTGCCTCTTTTCCATTAGGAAAGTTATCCAGTGCGTTAAAATGTATTTCTTCTTCAGAAGTATAAACCCCCCAGAAAATGAGCGTAAGATATATCTATAATTTCTGCCTAATGAGCGTAAGATATATCTATAATTTCTGCCTAAATTCCAGAAGAAATCCTCAAGGTTAATTCGAATTTTCTTGCTAACTAATTGCAAATCATCTAAAATCCAATCTGCTAAATCTTCTATTATAAAAATTATTGGCATCGAGAAAAAGAAAAATCCTGGATAAAACAAACACAGCAATCCTTTAACTGCTTCTTTTATTTGAGTATTGAACAAAAGACGTAACACTAAAAAATTTATTGAAATCCACGCTACAATCTTTATTATCCAAACGGATATATAACCTAATTTCCCTATTATTGTTTCTGACCCTCTAAATAGGAAATTATATGGAACCTCTTTTCCTACGCCTAAGTCTCCCCCACTGTTTGTTCCACTAGATCCTCTATGTCCCCCGCTTCTATAAATTAAAGTGTAATAAGCCATACTCATATAAATTACCTCCTTTAAAAAATTTTTTTCCTAACCTTTCTTATTTATCTTCCCTTCAAGAAAAACTACTACCAATATTATTATAAAAAGTGACATCCCCCCTATTATTAATTGTTCGATCAGACTAATTATCTTATCCATAGATTAAACACCTCCAGAGTTTTCACAATTTTAATCTATCTTCAACTGGAAATAATTTCCAGATTTTTTTCAAAAGAAAAAAGAGTTCTCAAAACTTTTACATCTTGAGAACTCTCTTAAAATTTCTGAAAACTTTACTGACTTATTGCTTCTTCCATTGCCTTGGGCAAGAAGGCATAAGAGTTAAAAAAGGACTTGGCCTGTTCATAGATTGGATTGAAATTAAGATCCTGGCCACAGTAGGTTGAAGTTTTGGCAGGATGGTTCCACCCATCTTCTATCCATTTGGTCATGGGAAGAGTGAACAGACCATAGATATCTCCAAGAAAAACTTTATCAGGTGTAACATCCTGGCCCGGTCTTGTTCTATTAATACCATATTCACATCTTCCCGCTTTTCGGATTTCTCGGATTACAAACTCAAGTTTTCTTCCTTGCTTTTTATTCAGCAGCGGCCCAACCTGATTTATTAAATCCTGCAGCGGTGAAGTAATCTGGAACAGCTCAAGCAAACCAACGAATGGTTCAGGCTTTCTTGAATAAAGACCCTTCAGATCATTGGCTGCTTGCATCATCGCGACCTTCAGCTTTTTGGTTGCTTTCATTCTGAGACGGTAGGTATACAAGTTTCTCGCAGCCGGCCGAATAATTGCCGCAAAGATCATCATGCATCCGAAAAGACTCAGGAAAATATAACCCATAATATTTAGAATCATAAAAGATATACCTCCAAAGATTTTTAATTGGAAATTATCAAATTAAATAGCTTTCTAAGCTAAGTAAGAAATTACACCTCCAAAAACAAAATTAAAGAAGAAAGAGTTGCTTCATCCTTTTAGAATCCGCAACCATCTTCAAGATTACTCCAAAAGACCCCTCATTTCACCAGAAAATATAAACTTATTTATATTTCCAGTAATTAAGTAATCGTAAGAATCTTTATCCTCCTTTGCTTTATTAGACGGGTCATAATGAACATGTATTACTAAAGGATCTCTCTTTTTAAGTCTCTCATGAAACGTTTTCAAAGTCATAATCTCATCTGTTGAAGGATGTTCTATCATCATCTGTCCTCTTGTAAACGAACTATCTGTGATGAAAATTCTTTTCTTAACATCCCCTTTCAACCTCATTCCAGCCCACATTAATGCTTTGTTTATGTCCTTATGGATTGAAATTAAGACTGACGAAGAGAATCTTTCGAAATATTCTTTTATACCTTCAGCAAGACCTCTTCTAGGACAAAGACTAAGCCATGAAAGACAAAGTAATTTTCCTGCCTGCTGCATATTACCCCCCTTATTTTAGAATTTCTCTCTGAAGAAGATCAATTAGTTCCTGGCTTTCCTTTCGGATTTTTTCAAGGTCATCTATTGGGTTGTCCTGCAATTTCAACTGTTCATCTATGGATTTTTGGAAGGCATCATACTTCTGCATTTCGTTTTTCAATTCTTCAAGTTTTTTCATATTATTTATCATTTCAATAGTCTGGATGCAGACTTCTTCAACCTGTTTAAATTCAGCTTCAGAAATTTCTTCTTGCTCATTTGTTGAAGGGGAATAATATATAAATTGATTACCCATTTTTTTAACTGCGAATACCCCTTCCAAATATAAAGATGTGTCCCCCCCCCAATTACCAGAAAAAATGTGTCTTCTTACCTCTTCGATTTTAATTGTTGTGCTGTTTGGAATATAAATAATTGTGCCTGTTGCAGAACGATCTTCGTCAGAAGCTATATATGTGTAAGGAGTTTCAGTTGTAATATCTATTTGAGTTATGGTTTTTATAATCTGTGGTGAATTTAAAGGGGTAACCTCAACAGCGACATAACTCCCTATAGATGTCATTACTCTCTCTGTTTCCCATTCCAGAACAACATCTGCCCTTGCCTGCGATACAACTATCGTAGAAAAGAGCGAGAAAATGACTGCAAATACAAATAACTTTTTCATAATAAATTCCTCCTTAAAATAATTTATTCCTCAAATTCCAAAAAAATCAAAAGTTCAAAAAAGGAGGCAGAGCCATTAGAAAAGATTTGGCTCTGCCTTTTCCATAATATCAACTAATTCACAGGCTATTAAAAAACTTATCAGAGAAATGAAAATAAAACAATAGAAAAGCCAGGCCCAATTTGCCTTAATGAGCATAGTAAATTTGAGCCTGGCCAAGAATTCTACTTTCTTTCTGTAGTTGGGTTGAGTAAAAGCAATTCTGTTAATTCCTTGCCGAGTCTATCAATATCAGAATATTCGCCTGGAATTATCTCAGGATTTTCATCCTCCTTGGACTTAATAGCCCCAATCAACCTAATCAACTTTTTATTAAGTGTTTCAATTTCTTCCTTGGAGGCAGTGAGCTTTCCCTCAACATCAAACCCGCACAATTCCTTGTCATCACGTTCAATTAGGAAAATATCAAAAGGCTCGCCAATCTTGCTTTCATAGGGATCATTTCTATAAGGAAAATGATTAGTAATCCTTATGAATACGGTGGTGTCATTGCCTAATCTGACAACTATTGTTTCAGTAACTATAGCATATTCTTCTATGCTGAGTTGTGTGAGATAGACATTTCCTTCAAAACAGATGTTTCTGTCAAATGAGGTGAAATCTTTTGCAATCTTCCTCTCAAAGACATCCCCCCTCTTTAATTTGATAGTGTTAGTTTCTTCTGTTATATCATTTTGGGCAAACTTTGCTATTACTTCTCTGCAAAGTTTGTGTTTAGCACTCTCCCATTGGTATGTTTCAGTTGTTGCCTCTTCAGCAGATGCATTTTGGACTAGACCAATAATAAATAAAGTCATGAAGATTCCTAAAATGGATATTATCTTTTTCATAATAAATTACCTCCTCGCGGAAT